>JAPLUO010000265.1 GCA_026397595.1 Caldifarciminota bacterium | reverse complement strand
GGGGTCCTGAAGACCGTCGTCAAGTGCCACCCGCGGCGACGCAATGCTCGGGCTCGGGTCGGGACTCAATCTGTGTTCATCTGCGTTCATCTGTGGTTCCATTGGATTTGGTTGCGGCCTTCGAGGCCGCGCTATGTAATCCGCGGATAGTCATTCCGGGTCTTGGCGGTTCGCACATTTCCGATTGGAGAGAGGCGAATAGCGAGTGGCGGATGGCGGGGCGGACTAGAAGGACCGGCAGACCCGCTGGAGTATCAGGACGACACGCGACCAGTCGCCGGGCGTGAGCCTGCCCAGTTTCTTGCCCACCAGACTCCGCTGCAGCGTGGCGACTTTGTGGAGCCGGACTCCCGACGGCAGCAGCAGCCCGGCCTGCTGCCATTCGTCCAGCGTGACATCCTGCGGCGCAGCCGAGAGCTGGCCGGTGACGCGGGCCACGACAATATCGTCGTCGCCGGTATCGAGCAGAATCAGCGCCGGGGGAAATGAGGGGGAAATGAGGGACAGTCACCTATTAGAGTCCAGGTGGCGAGGGCGCTCCCGACATTCCTGAGCGATGTCAAGGCGCGGCGGGACAAGACGGTCGGGTTGGTCGAGACGATGCTGGAACTTAACGGTGACAGCTCACGGCTTACGATTAACGGCGGGCAGTAGCGAATGGAGGGGGATTTGACAGGTCAGCAACACGGCGAGGAGCTGTTCTCGGCCAAGGTGGCAGCCGTCTTGACGGGCTGAGCCCGGTTTCTAGAATCTCTACCGATGCACTTCGGCGAGTTTGAGCTGTTCAGCCTGTCCGACGGGGTGCGCTTGACTGCTGCCGGTTCTGCCGGATAATGAGAGTGACAAGATTGGAGATATCATGACTGAAAATGACCTGCTCAACCGCATCACAGTGAACCCCCGGATATTCGGCGGCAAGCCCATCATCCGAGGCCGGCGTCTGGCCGTGGAACACGTGCTCGGGATGCTGGCGGCGGGCGATTCCGCTGAGACCATTCTGAGCGGCTATCCCTGGCTTGCCCGTGAGGACATCCTTGCCTGCATCGCGTATGCCCACCGCATTGTTGAGCATGAGCGCGTTGAGCCGATGCTGGTTGAAACAACGACGTGAGAGTCCTGCTCGACGCCTGTGTCTGGGGCGGCGCGAAGGCACAGCTCGCATCCGAAGGGCATGACGTGACGTGGATTGGTGACTCGGTCGCGGACCCCGGCGATGAGGAAGTCCTCAGTCAGGCCTGCGCCGAACGCCGCGTGCTGGTGACGCTGGACAAGGACTTCGGCGAGTTGGCCATAGTCCGGAGCTTGCCGCACTGCGGTATCGTCCGTCTCGTGAACGTGGCCGCCACAAGACAAGCCGACGTTTGCCTGATGGTGCTGAAACGGTATGAGGAAGACCTGAACCGCGGAGCACTCATCACGGCGAGCAGCGGGCGAACACGGATTCGGCTGCCCTAGAAGTCACCGAGGTCCAAGCCTGCGGGTCTCTTCCTTTGGGCGGCTGGTCAGTCCGGGAAACGACGCCTGATGCGGTTCGGCAAGTTTGAGCTGTCCAGCCTTTCCGACGGGTTCTTCGGGTGGGAATTAGGGACAGTCACCTATTACGGAGCGATGTCAAGGCGCGGCATGACGCCCGCACAAGATGCGGGAAACCGCAAACTCCAAACCCAGAACACCAAAGCAGAGCGGAGCACGACCCGATGTTCGAGTTGGTCGAGCGGATGATGACAGCAGACGGCTTACGGCTAACAGCTTACGGTCCAACGAGGATAGGACATGTATCGCCAAAGCTGCACGTGAAGAAGAGGAAGTCGGAAGTTGAATCCACAGATCACACCGATTAAGGAAAATTTCTCTGGTCGTGTCCGAGTAATTCCGGGGACGCGATAAAAGATTCCTGACGCAACGTCATTCCAGACCCTCCCATTCCAGATTCAAGATTCCAGATTTCAGATTGGGGACCAGCCGCGGGCCTCCGCTTTCCGTTCCCCGGTCTCGCGTAGCCGTCTTGTGATGCGAACCGGGCTCCGACCATGTCGCGCGGTTCATTGTCGTGAACCACGAATCCCCATCGACACGGTAGGAGATTCCTGCCGCGCGGCTGCGATGCGCGGCCGAGTTGGCGACCAAGAGTGAGAAGTCAGGCCAGCTTGGGTTCCGGCTCGACTTTGGCGGGGTTGGCGGTGGCGGTCAGGCGGGCAGGGAACGATTGAGGAGGATCAGCCCGCGAGTCTGGTCGAGCGTAACTGCGAACCGGTCGAAGAATCCATCCTGCCCGAGGATTCCCGCAACGTCGAACGGTAGCTCGGCGAAGCCGACCATGGCTTGGTAGCTGACCGTGCCGACACGGATAGTCAGTCGCCGGTATCGTGCCGTCTGTTCGTGACCGGACGTCCCGCAGAACGAATCCGCAGGCGCTTTGCCCAGACGCAGTCCGAGCATGGCCGCCACCTGCATGTTGAAGATGGTGTTGTCCGCGCCGGAGTCAATCAGAGCCAGGAGCCGGGCGGACTTCGGTCCAGTCGCGAGAGTGACCGGAATCAGCGGGCGATGGTAGTGGGAAGCGTGCGGGAATGCCTCGGACGGAGTCGCAGGTATTCGGACGTAGCGGAATCGCTGGGTCGGCACGATTCCGGCTACAGGATGAGGGCGCAGTCTTTTCTGGGAACGCGGGCAAAGGTCGGGTTCTTTATGCCCAGGCGTCGTACCTTGCCGGCGACTTCCTTGAGAGTCCTGCCCTCAGCGACGACTTCGTAGGAATCACCCTTCAGGGCTACCCAGTTACCGGCCCTGCCTGTCAGTTCGACCGTCTTGGTCTTGTCCATACATCTCATTCTAACTTGCTCGGAGACCAAGTCAACACGACTGAGAAAAAGTGATAGGCTGCCAGCGGCAGTACCCGCGAGGGACACTATTCCCGGCCGAAGTCAAGGCGCGGTTCCGGGCCGAGTTCATCAACCGGGTAGACGAGCAGATTGTCTTTCGGCCGCTGAGTGAGGAGGACGCGAGAAGAATCCTGCGGCCGATGCTGGACGCGATTTCAGAGGAACTGCGCAAGCGGCATAACGTCACGCTGCACGTCAGCGAAGAAGCGGAGCAGGCACTCGCGCAGGCAGGCTACAGCCCGGAGTACGGGGTCAGGGAGCTTCAGCGCACAGTGGAGCGACTCGTCCAGGCCCCGTTGAGCGGGCTGATTCTGAGCGGCAGGCTGAAGGAGCACGACGACTGGCAGGTGGTGCGCGGCGAACAGGGTCTTGTGGTTGTGCCGGTAGTCCGGTAAGCAGAATAGGTGCGGCACCAGCGAGAGAATCCGCGACCGGACTGAAGTGCGGGCGTTCCAGGCCGCGACGGGGCTTTGGCCAGCGAGCCTTTCCGTTTCGCTCAGGGCATGCTTGGTGGTGAACTCCTTTCTCAATTCCGAGGCCGGCTGGCCGCCGTTTCTTGACTTGCTCGGACATCCGGCCTATAATCCCCGCTGAGGAATATCCATGCCCAAAAGAACATATCAACCGTCTAACATCAGCCGCAAGCGTACTCACGGGTTCCGGGCCCGCATGCAGACGCCCGGAGGCCGCAACGTCATTAACCGCCGCCGCGCAAAGGGTCGCAAACGCCTGGCCGTATGAATGGTCGAGTCCCTGGCTCGAACCGAAATCCTGCGCCGGAGGCGAGACGTGTCCCGCGTGAGGCGGTTGGGAGAGAAGACCGGCACGCGGTTCCTCAGCCTCCGTCACGCACCTAGGCCTGAAGAAAACTCTGGAACCGGTTTTGGGGACAGTCCCCATTCGGGGACAGTCCCTTCGCCGTCCCGCCGCGTAGCATTTCTACTGCCGCGCGCGGTCGGTAACGCAGTAGCCCGGAACCGCCTGAAGCGCCGGCTGCGCGAAATCTACCGCCGGAACAAGAGCTGGTTCCCGCTCGGCTTTGACTATCTCGTCCAGCCGACCCCCGCTGCCGGCAAGCTCTCTTTCGTAGAATTACTCGAACAAACGCGGCTAGCCACTCAAACGAAGTCAGAAGTCAGAGGCTAGATGCTAGAAGTCAGAAGTACGGACGCGGACGAGTGAACCACGGATTGACACAGATGAACATAGTCCCGACCCGAGCCCGAGCATTGCGTCGCCGCGGGTGGCACTTGACGACGGTCTTCAGGACCCCGACGGCCTCAGGACAGAGGCGGCGGAGAGAAACAACGTCGCGAAAACGACGATCCTGCACGCTTGTAGTACAGATGACACGCAGTGTCACCCTGAGAGTAACGAAGGGTCTTCGATTCGAAGATTCTTCGTCGGACTCAGAATGACAGATCGGGTTCGACACTTGCCCCCGAGGTCACTCTCCGCTTCCTCGTTTCTTAGACTGCTCGTCCGGCTCTATCAGTGCACGTTCGGCATTGTCCTGCCGAATTCGTGCCGGTATCAGCCGACCTGCTCACACTACGCGCTCGCTGCCCTGACCGAGCATGGTGCGGTCAGGGGCACATGGCTGACCTTGAAGCGCATCCTGCGCTGCCACCCCTTTGCCCGTGGCGGATATGACCCAGTACCGACAAAAGGACTAAGGACTAAGGACAAAGGACAAAGTCCGGACTTCGCGACTGAACGGAGAACGACAACCGGATGAGAAACCAGCAAGAAACGTCCAGCTCACTGACGACCATCATCGGCTTCGTGCTCGTAGCCGCGATTCTCATCCTCTCGCAAGTGTTCCTCCGGCCGAGGCAGGCGCCGCCCAAGCCGGCCGAGACACCGACTCAGCAGGCTCAGCCGCAGCCGGCGCAGCCGGCCGAGACCGTGAAGCAGGCAGCGCCGGAACTGCAGCCTGCCCAGACACCGTCCCTTGCCCCGCTCACGGTTGAGCCCGCGCACGAGTCCATCGTAACGCTGGAGAATGACCTGGTGCGGATCGAGTTCTCAAACTTCGGCGGCGTGGTCAGGTCCGTCTGGCTGAAAAAGTACAAGGCGGAGATAGTGCCTTCGGGCAAGGAGCTGCTCGGCACGGCAGTGGAACTGCCGCAAGGCTGGGTCAGCACCGATGCCACGCCGATGCAGGTCGCGGCAACCGATAGCTCGGTATCGTTCACCGTGCGCGCCGAGAGCCTGACCCTGACCAAGACTTACACGCTCGGTAAGGACTACACGCTTGACCACCGGGTCCTAATCGCCGGAACGGCGAGGGCCTTTGCCCTCGACGGCATGGCCGGGCTCGCCCTGACCGAGAAGAACGTGAAGGAAGGACTCGCCCACTTCCACTTCTACGCGAAGGTCGGCAAGAAACTCCACCAGACACCGGCCGCCAAACTAAGGAACCCGCAGGGCGCATGCGACGCCGCCGAATGGGTCGGCGTGAAGTCGAAGTACTTCCTGCTCGCGGTTATCGCCTGCGCCCGGACCTTCGATTCGACCTACGCCATCAGCCTCCCGGATGGCCGCGTCGGATTCGACGCCGTGGTGAAGAACCCGGCACCGGAGACACAGTTCTTGGTCTACCTAGGGCCGATTGAATACGAACGGCTGCGCGCGTTCGGACTCGGGCTCGACAACGTCCTCGGCCTGGGCTGGACCCGGCCCATTGCAGTCGCCATGCTCTGGTTCCTGCGCCTGCTGCACAGCGTCGTGGGGAACTGGGGCCTCGCCATCATCGTCTTCGCGATCCTGATGAAGCTGGTCTTCTACCCGCTCACCCGCACCCAGACCAAGCAGATGCGCCAGATGCAGCTCCTCCAGCCCAAGCTCAACGAGCTAAAGGTAAAGTACAAGAACGACGCGCAGAAGCTCAACACCGAGACGATGCAGCTATACCGGCTGTACAAGATTAACCCGGCGTCAGGCTGCTTGCCGCTGCTGGTCCAGATGCCGGTATTCTGGGCGCTGTACGCGGTCCTGAGAAACGCCATCGAGATGCGCGGGGCCGCGCTCGGGCTCTGGCTGAACGACATGTCCGTGCCCGACGCGCTCTTCGGCCACCTGCCTCAAGGCCTGCCGATGGTCGGCGGCGCCGCAATCGGGCTGGTGCCGATACTGATGGGCGTGTCGTCCATCGCCCAGACCCTGATGACGTCCACCGACAAGAAGAACCTCGCCATGACCATCATCATGCCGGTCTTCATTACCTTAATATTCCTCAACATGCCCAGCGGCCTGCAGCTTTATTGGTTCTTGTACAACGTCCTGTCGGTCGGCGAGAGTCTGATTGCCATGAAAGGAGGTCTGCCATGGCGCAAGTCGAAGAACCGCAAGGAAGTCTCCCTGGCGACGGCGCCCCCTCCGAAATAGCCGGCGCCGCCGCGCCGGCCGTGCCGTCCGAGCCGGAACTCATCCAGCAGGAGGTCCAGTTTCTCGCCAATCACATCGGCATCCGTGCCCGGGTCGACGTGGAACTGCACCCCGAAGGCTACTATGCCAACATCCGGGCACGGCGATCGAGCGGGGTCGTCATCGGCCGCCACGGTGCCACACTTGAGGCCATCGGCCACATCGTCCGCCTGATGGTGGTAAGACACTACCCAAACGTCCCTCGGGTGATCGTCGACATCGCCGGGTACCGCCAGCGTCGTGCGAGCTTCCTGCGCATGAAAACTTCGGCCATCGCCCGGATCGTACTCGAAGGCGGCCTCGAGATGGCGCTCGAGCCGCTCACTTTCGAGGAAATGGAGATTGTCGAGGATGAGCTCAAGAAGATCCCCGGGGTTCGGGCCCACGCGGTCGGCGACGGGTCACCGCGCAACGTCATCATCTCTCTGACGAAGAAATGACATGCGGGAGCGAAACGCATTCGCGTTCCGCCAATTCCCAATTGCCAATTCCTAATTCCTAACGAAGATCGTGAACCGCAAACCGCACGCCGGACACCGTGCATCGTCGGTCGTTCATCACTCATCATTCATCACTCATCACTCTCCTGATACAATCTGCGCGGTTGCCACGCCGGCCGGTATCGGCAGCATCGCGGTCATCCGCGTTTCGGGCGCCCAGACACTGTCCATCCTCGACCGACTCTTTCCAGACCATCATCCTTCGGGCCAGCGCTCGCACACGGTACGACTCAACTGGGTCATGACCCCGGCCCGCGAGCCGGTTGACCAGGTCATGGTCACGGTCTACCGCGCTCCCCGCTCCTACACCGGCGAGGAGATGGCCGAGATTTCCTGTCACGGCGGCACGGTCGCCGCGGACGTGATCATGAAGCTGCTGATTGAGGCCGGGTGCCGTCCGGCCGAGCCGGGCGAGTTCACGCGCCGGGCGGTGCTGGCCGGCAAAATGACACTCTCCCAGGCTGAAGCCGTTGCCGACATGGCAGAAGCCCGCTCCGAACCCGCTTACCGCTGCGCGCTCGCCCGTTACCGTGGCGCTTTGTCCGGCCTTATCGCCGGGTTGTCAAACGACCTCTCCGAGCTGCTGGCCGAAGTGGAGTTCAACCTCGGCTTCGACGAGCACGATGCCGTCTCCGGCGCCGTGCCGAAGACCCGCATCAACCGCATCACGGCCCGTCTGGATAAGACCATCGAGTCTGCAGAGCGCGGCCGGTTCCTCATCGAGGGCGCAAACGTCGCCATTGTCGGCCGGCCCAACGCGGGCAAGTCGAGCCTGTTCAACCGGCTGGTCGAGGGCGACCGGGCCATCACGAGCCCAATACCTGGCACAACCCGCGACCGGGTTGATGCGACGGTCGTGCTTGCCGGCGTACCGGTGCGACTCGTAGACACCGCCGGGCTGACGCCGCGCGCCGGGAAAGGGGACTGTCCCCGCAGGGGGACTGTCCCCAAAACCGGTCCCAAGGCCCTGACCGCTCTTGCCCTTGCCCAGACCGCCAAGGCGGTCGAACAGGCGGACATCATCGTCGCGCTCTTTGACGGCTCGCGGCCGGCCGGCCCTTCCGACCGCGCGGTCATCGCCGCCATCCACGGCCGGGAGTCAATCTGCGTGATGAACAAGACCGACCTGCCGTGCCGGCTCGACGGCGCTTTCGCCCATGACTGCCCATCTTGCCTGACTCCGGTTTCGTGCCGCACCGGCGCCGGCATCGGCCGGCTCCGTTCGCGCCTCGCCCGGAGCCTGCGCGCCGGACCCGGCCCGCGACTCACGGTGAACCGCCGCCAGCTCGAGGCGCTCTCGTCCTGCCGCGACGCCCTTGTCCGAGCCGGCTCGGCCCCGACCCTCGAAACTGCCGCTCTTGAAACCAGGTCGGCGATTGATATGCTCAGTCAGGTAGATGCACCAGCAACCAGCACCGACATCCTTGACCGGGTCTTCGCCCGCTTCTGCATAGGCAAGTAGCATGGAGCGTATCATGTTGTACGTTGAGGACACGCCGGGCATGCCCACCACGATCGCGTGGTCGCTGAAGCTAGCCAAGGGCATGTCGTGCCGGCTGATTGCCTTGTCGGTCATCGATCCGGCGGCCCCGCGGCGTCGCGAATCGCCGTCATCCGACGTCGAGGAACGCGCCTGGGGCCTGCTCTACGAAATCGAAGATGACGCGTTCCAGCAGAACGTCCGCATCTCATTGTTACTCGAGCCGGGCGAACCGCTGGCGCGGTTAGTCAGCCTCAGTTCCAGCTATGATGCCGAGTTGATTGTCGTCAGCGCCGACTGCCGGCTGACGACTTCCGAGCTCGTGCGTCAGAGCAGCCGGCCGGTCGTATTCGTGAAATAACCCAGGGAGGTACGATGGCGAAAATATCCGAGCTGCTGCCCCGCTCGGCGATCATTCTCAACCTGCAATCGAAAGAGAAGTTCGACGTAATCGGCGAGCTGGTCCGCCCGCTGCTGGCGACCGGCGCCATAACCGACGAACCCGAGTTCGTCTCCGCGATTGTCCGGCGCGAGAACATGGAAAGCACCGGCATCGGCCTGGGCGTCGCTATTCCCCATGCCCGGACTAAGGCCGTCGCGAACATCGTCCTAGCGTTCGGCCGCTCCGACGCGGGCGTTGACTTCTCGAGCCTTGACGGCAAACCGTCCCATCTCATCTTCCTGATTGCCGCGCCGGAAGAACAGAAGACCGAGTACATCATGACCCTGGCGCGGCTCTCCAAGCTGCTGCGAAAGGACGAAGTGCGCATCGGCCTGAACAAGGCCGGCTCACCCGACGACATCGCCCGGGTGATTCTGCAGCATGAGTCATAGCCCGCTCTCAAGGAAAATCGGCCAACTGCTCCTGACCGTGACACTCGGGGACATCACCGAGCAGGCCGCGGACGCAATCGTCAACGCCGCCAACAACCATCTCTGGATGGGCGCGGGTGTTGCCGGCGCAATAAAGGCCAAAGGTGGTGAGGAAATTGAGCACGAAGCGATGAAGCTCGGCCCGATTGAGCCGGGTCAGGCCGTGACCACAACCGCCGGCCGGCTCAAGGCCCGCTACTGCATCCATGCCGCGGCCATGGGCCAGGACCTTGCCACCAGTGCCGACCTCATCTCGAAAGCCACCCGCAGCGCGCTGGCTGAAGCCGACAGACTCGGCCTGGACTCGATCGCGTTACCCGCTCTCGGCACCGGCGTCGGCGGTTTCCCCACAGAATCCTGCGCACGGCTGATGCTCGCCGCCGCGCTCAGCCACAGCCGCACGGCCCCGAAGCCCGGCTCGGTAAACTTTGTCCTGCGTGACGAACCAGCCTTCCGCTCTTTCGCTGGGGTCCTGGAGTCGGTTCCGGCCGGAACCCCTGAACCCCGGAACCCGTGAACCCCAGCCCTGATGCCTGAGCCCGGCTACTTCCTGACCCGCTGCCGCGAGGAACTGGTCGGCCTGCTTGCAGCGCGGGACGTTAGCATCAACGTGGCGGAAGTACGCGACGTCGAGGGAGGAATCGACGCTGACCTCGCGGTCCCGCTGTTCCGCATCGCCAAGGAACGGGGCGAGAACCCGCAGGCCCTGGCCGAGCGCCTTGCCGGTTCGCTCCAACTCAAAGGCACGCGCTTCGCCTCGGCAACCGCGCTCAAAGGCTACCTCAACCTCGCGTTTGACCGGACGCGCTTCGCGCAAGAAGTCATCGCCGACTTTCGGCGCGACCCCGACCGGTACGGCAGCGCCAAAACCGGCGCCGGCCGCACCATCGTCATTGACTACTCGTCCCCGAACATCGCCAAGCCGTTTTCGGTCGGCCATCTCCGCTCGACCATCATCGGCCAGTCCCTGCACAATATTCTCAGTTTCCTCGGCTACCAGGATGTCGGCGACAACCACCTGGGCGACTGGGGCGCGCAATTCGGCAAGCTCCTCTCGGCGTTCGCCCGCTGGGGCGGCGAAGACGAACTGGAGCGCAACCCCACCGCCCACCTGCTCAGCCTCTATGTCCGGTTCCACGACGAAGCCAAGTCGAACGCGGACCTCGAACTCGAAGCCAGGGACTGGTTCCGCAGGCTCGAAACCGGTGACGAACGAGCACGCTCGCTCTGGCAACGCTTCGTCAAGCTGAGCACGGCTGAGTTCGGGCGCATCTACGACCTGCTCGGTGTGAAGTTCGACTCGATACGCGGCGAGAGCACGTACGAAGACAGGCTGTCCGGCGTTATCACCCGCGCGCTCGACCAGGGAGTAGCCCGGCGCGAGAAACCCGCAGCCGCGATGGTAACCGGCAGTGACGAAGTCGGCCCGGACGAGACCGTGGTCATCATCCCGCTCGACGACGCCGGCATTGAAACCCCGCTCATCCTCCAGAAATCCGACGGCACCAGCCTCTACGCCACTCGCGAAATCGCCACGGCCGAATACCGTGTCGAACGCTGGCACCCGGAAAGAATGCTCTACGTCGTCGGCAAGGAGCAGGAACTCTACTTCCGCCAGTTCAGCGCCGCCCTCGCCCGACTCGGCATCAACGTCCCATGCATCCACGTCACCTTCGGCCTGGTCCGGCTGCCCGAGGGCCGGATGTCAACGCGGGCCGGACGGGTCGTGTTCCTCGAAGACGTCATCGCCGAGGCAATCCGCCGGGCCGAAGCCGTGGTCCGGGACCGCGAGCTCTCCCCGGAGGAAAAGACCCATATCAGCCGCATCGTCGGCATCGGCGCAATCAAATACGCCGACCTCTCCCAGAGCCGCATCAAGGAAGTGGTGTTCGACTGGGACCGGATGCTCGCGCTCGACGGCGACTCGGCACCGTATCTCCAGTATGCCTATACCCGGACGAGATCGATACTAAGAAAGGCCGAAGTCCGAAGTGGAAATGACAAAGTACCGAATCCGTCAGCCTTCATCCTTCCCGAGGAACTGACCCTGCTCAAGTCCGTCGCCCGGTTTCCGGATTCCATCGTCGCCGCGGCCGAATCGTACGAGCCGCACCGGATTGCCGGCCGTATCTACCGACTGGCCCGTGACTTCTCAGCATTCTACGACAAGGCGCCGGTCCTCAAGGCCGAAACGGCCGAACTCCGCGAGGCCCGCCTCTTTCTCGTCGAGATGACCGGCAACGTCCTCGCGACCGGCCTCGCTCTCCTCGGCATCGAAGTCACCGGCCGTATGTAGCTCGCGCGTCCTGCTTCCTCACTTCTGATTTCTGCATTCTGACTTCTGACATCTGACTTCGCCCGTCCGCTTGACCTTGACTCCTGCCCCTCAGCCGCTAGAATCGGTCTCGCTTTTGACGACAAATTCCTGGAGGACAAATGCCACTACCTAAAAGGCGACATTCCCGGCAGCGTGGACGCAAACGTCGCACCGGTTGGAAACTGACCGCTCCGACCATCGTCGACTGCCCTCACTGCCACGAGCCGAAGCTGCCGCACCGCGTCTGTCCCCATTGCGGGTACTACGCGGGTAAAGAAGTCATCTTCATCGAGAAGGAGAAGGAGCGCAGGTAACGCTCCTGCCCGCGGCCGCCCTTCCGCACAGAGACGATGAGAATCGCGCTTGACGCCATGGGCTCGGACAACGCGCCCGCGTCCGAGCTAGCGGGCGTCGCGCTGGCGCTCGACGAGTTGAAGGACCTCGAGGTCGTGCTCGTGGGCAAGCCGGGCCTCGTTGACGCCGAGACCATGAACAGCTACTCGGGCCGGCTGGAACTGGTCCCGGCCGCTGAAGTCGTCGGCATGAACGAGTCGCCCTACGAAGTCGTCAAACGCAAGCGCAACTCCTCGATGGCGGTCTGCATGGAACTGCTGAAGCAGGGCAAAGTCTCGGGCGTCGTCAGCGCCGGCAACACCGGCGCGGTCATGGCCTTCGCCCTGACGATTCTCGGCGTCGTGCCTGGCGTCCACCGTCCCTCGCTCGGAGCCCTCTTCCCGACAATCAAGGGCAGCACGCTCGTGCTCGACATCGGGGCCAACGTCGACACCAAGCCGCTGCAACTGCTCCAGTTCGGGATAATGGGCACGACCGCGGCCAGCTACCTGTTCAAGAAGGCCAACCCCTCGGTCGGGCTGCTGAACATCGGACACGAAGATTCCAAGGGTAACGAGTTGACGTTCAACGCCTACCAGCTCTTCAAGCAGAGCGAGATGAACTTCGTCGGCAACGTCGAGGGCAACGCGATTCTCAAGGGCACGGTTGACGTGGTCGTCTGCGACGGGTTCGTCGGCAACGCGCTTATCAAGTACGCCGAAGGCCTTGCCGAAGTCCTCACCGGCCTGCTTGAGCAGTACTTGGAACCCGACTCCGAGCACCGCACCCGTCGCTGGCGGCGCTGGCTGTCCAAGCCGGTACTCCGCGAGTTCATCGAACGGATGGACTACCAGGAGCACGGCGGCTCATTGATGCTCGGGGTTCTCGGCGCGGTCGTGGCCGCGCATGGCCGCTCCACGCCCCGCGCCATCAAGAACGCCCTCCGCTCCGCCGCCACCGCGGCCCAAGACAACCTGGCCGAGCACATCCGCCACCGCTTCGCCGAGACCGCACCAACCACATGAAGAAACTGCAAACTGCAAACTGCAAACTGCAAACTTTCTCATCTGCTCACTGGACCACTAGACCACTGGACCACTTCCACCTCCACCTTTTGCCTTTTGCCTTTTGCCTTTTGACCTTTGCCTTCATCCGATGCAACACCCTCCCTGTCGGCTACGACCAGCTTCGCGACCGCGTCACCGGCGCGTCGGACACGACCCTGGTCCCGGACTCGGCCGCCGGCTACGCGCGCTACGTCCCGCTCGGCGGCTCCAGCATGCTCTACCTCGGCCGCGACACATCGTACCAGTCGCGGCTTATCGTCCGTTTCTCGATTCCGGACACGATGGTCCTCGACTCCATTACCGGGTTCCAGCTCGTGCTGCACCAGTCGGATACGCTGGCCACGATGGGCTTCATCTGCCGGCCCTGCTCCTCGGAGTGGGTCGAGAACGGCGTCTCCTGGCAGATGTCCGACTCGTTCAATCACTGGATGAACCCGGGCGGCGACTTCCTACCCGACACGATTGCCGCCGGCACGATGACCGGCGACAGCATCACGATTGACTTCCGGTACGTTGGGCTCGACTCCGCGCACCAGGCGACAATCCGCAAGTCCGGCATCATCATCTTCCCGCAGGACACCGGCATCGTCGCGATTAACTCCGGCGTGGCCCCGGCCACGGCCCCGCGCCTCCGCATCACCTACACGAACAAAGGCAAACAGACCTCGCGCGTCATCAGCGACATCGCCGACGCCAGCCTGATTGACACGGTTGCCACACACTCCAACCTGTTCGACCTGCTGGTCGGGTCCGGGGTCGCGTTCCGCACCTGGCTCTGGTTCAACATCGACTCGATTCCGACCGAGGCCACGATTGCCCGGGCCGACTTGAAGTTCCGGCCGGAGGTGAAGTACCACCGCTCCGACACCATTATCCTGGGCGTCCACCGCCTGACCGATTCCTACGCCGAGAAGGGGGCCAACGCCCGGTTTGAAGAACTGCCCATCGACACCGCCTCGTACTTCGTGCCTGCGGACAGCGATACCGTTGTCACAATCGACATCCGGTCACTGGTCCAGCTCTGGACCAGCCGCTCGGACACCCTGCGGAACTACGGCCTGCTCATCGAAGCCGCACCCGAATGGTCTCCGCTCTTCCGGCTCCGGATTCCGCGCTCCGGCGATTACGCTCCCCGGCTCGAAATCCAATACGTCCTCCCGCCCGAGGACAGGTTCAGGTAGGACCAATGCAAACTGCAAACTGCAAACTGCAAACTTGCTCATCCGGCCACTGGACCACTAGACCACTAGGCCACTTCCGTCCCGGCATTTTGCACTTTGCATTTTGCATTTTGATATTTGCATTGGCTCGTCCTGCGAGCTCACAGTCCTTCTTCAACTCCCGCGGCCTCGGCGAGCTGACCGGCACGGGCGATGCCCGGCTTGCTGCAATCGGCGATCCCTTTGCACTCTCTACTCAGAACCCGGGCATCCTCGTCAACCTCAACCAGACTTCGTTCCACGTCTCCGCCATCGGCGCAGCAACCCTCGGGACCCAGGACGGGAGCAGCCGCCTGCTTCGCGACATCCGGCCGGCGGCGTTCAACGTCGCGACTCCGCTACCCTTCCAGACCCGGCTCTTCGCCGGCATCAACCAGAAGTTCGGCCAGGACTTTGACCTCTGGTCCGATTCCCTTTCCGACACCGCATATCGCCGCCACATCATCGGCCGGGGCGGAATCTACGCGCTCCACGCCGGCCTTGCCAAGTCGCTCTTCGACAAATTCTGCATCGGCGCCGAATACAACCACGTCATGGGCGGCTCGCGCGAAAACTGGCGGTTTGAAATCCCGTATGGCGGCTATACCTCAACCGATACGATTGAAATCGACTATGCGGGCAACACGTTCAAGGTCGGCGCATCCTTCCAGTCCCGCGTCTTCTCGCTGGCCGGATACTACGAGCCACCGCTCGACCTGACCGTCCATCGCTTCAAACGCGTCCACGGCGTCGTCATCGACTCCACACGCACCTATGCCATCTCACTGCCGCACTCGCTCTCCTTCGCCGGCTCGGTCAGCCCCACGAGCCGTCTCGGGTTCGACCTTGGGCTGACGCTCCACCCGTGGGCCAACGCCGGCATCACCAAAGGCGACAGCACACAGAGCCTCCGGTGCAAAGATGTCTGGCGCGGCTCAATCGGCGCGGAATACGACATCGACTCGCTCCACCCGGTGCGCGTCGGCTATTCGCAACAGACGTGGTATTACAGCGCGGCCTACTCTCCGCAATTTATCCCTACGCCCATCACGGAGAACGGCATCCACGTTGGCACGAGCGTGCCGATCCGCGGGTTCGGGTCACTGGACGTGTCGGGCGAAGTCCTGTTCCGCGACTCGCCCTACCTGAAAGAAACCGCCGGCCGCCTGATGCTGACCCTGTCCTATTCCGAAGCCTGGGCCAAGCGCACCCGCCGCTGGGGCTACTAGCCCGCGACTCGTCCCACAACCTAACAGAGAACCGAACCGTAGGCCGGCAAAGGCCTTGGCCTCGGACGCGTCTGGGCGCACGGCCGACGAATCGCCAAAGCGACAGTGCAGGCAGTTGCTCGCCCCATTCGTCCCATCCGTCCTATTGGTCCCACTCGATGAGCAACCCAACAAACCAGATTCGCAGTAACGACAAGGCCGCCCCAGCCAACCGCGCCCGGACCACCCAATGGAACCACCGAGAGCCTTCAGCTCACCCCGCGCCCCGCCCCGCGACCCGTCGCGCAACCCTGGGCTTGCATGGGGATTCCCAAGTTCGTCCTGGTGATTGCCCAGAAGGTCGCCCAAGAGGTCACCGTCAGGGTGATTCCGAAGACGACCTTGGAGACGACTTAGGACACGACCATGAGGACGACCTTCAAGACGACCACCGAGACGACCATTACGACGACCACGTAGACCTATCTGTAGACAATTCAAGGGATTACCGAAGGGACGACCTACAAGACAGCCACGTAGACGACCAAACGGACGACCTCGGAGTTCGTCCTAATGATGACCTCCAGAACGACCTGGGGGACCGTCCCCTAGACGGTCTAGGGAACGAACTTCTAAACGACCTTGTGGATGACCTACGGAACCATGGCACGAATCCCAGGCCATTTGCCAGTCCACGCAACTTTCGGTGATTACGGCACTTAGGCCATGGTGATTCCTTTGGCCATGATGAGCGTCTAAATGAATGAAGACGATTGGACAGGACTCCTGCAAGCCGCTGCCTGACGCCCGGAAGCGTCTGCCTTGTCAGGCTTGGGTTAGCCCGCAGCTTGAGGGCAGATGCAAGATAGTGCAGATGACCGCACCGAAGGAGTGTTATCATGTCTGATGTCACGAGACGCATCGCCCGGTGGCAGATTAAGTGCACACCGGAACGGACCAAGGCCACCCTCGACTCCATCCGCGAGGACATGAGGGCGCGCTACGAAGCTGCGACCGTTGCTCTCAGCGCGATGGAGACCGAGGTGAAGCAGACTCTCAACGCGCAGGGAGTCAACACCATCAACTACGTTCCCTACTTGAGCTTCGCCCGCCAGCTCTTCAAGCTGAGCCACAAGAAGAACATCAGCGGTGAGAGCCTTGCGATTGAGGCCAAGGTGCTGGCGGATAAATGGGCGGCGAGAAGTCTCGACCCCGACGTCCTCGCCGCGATTCGGTTCGAGAACTTCAGCATCGACGAGCCCAAGCCGTAGCGCTCGGGCCGTTACCTAGACCGGACTGTCCGCCGCCTCGCGGAACTGGTCATGTCGCTGCGGGCACAGCAGCCGTAGTGCAACGCACGACCACGACGTGCGAAGAGTTGCCGATCTTGAGGTTACCGATTTCCCGTCGTTCCTGCTCCTGCCGTTCTCAGAGGCCCGGGGCTTGACTTCTGCACGGACGCGACTAGATTAGGTATGAGATGAACCCGCGACTGAAAACCATTCTCGCCGAACTGCGAAGCCGGCTCGAAGCACTTTACGGAAACCGGCTGGTGAAACTCATCCTCTACGGTTCACAGGCGCGAGGCGACGCCGAGCCCGACTCTGACATCGACGTCCTCGTTGTGCTCAAGGACGCGGTCAACCCCGGACAGGAGATAGAACGCACCGGCGACATCGTCTCTGACGTATCTCTGCTCAACCGGGCAGTCGTCTCCTGCGTGTTTGTCTCCGACGAACGCTATCGCAGCGAGTGGACCCCGTTGCTCGCGAACGTGCGTCGTGAAGGCGTGCCGGCGTGACAAAACAGCAGCAGGCCCTTGTCGAGCACGCCCGTGAGAGTCTCGTCGCCGCAAGGCTCCTCACTCAGGCAGGACACCACGGATTCGCGGCTGCACGCGCCTACTACTCGATGTTCTACGTCGCTGAGGCGTTCCTCGCCGGCAAGGGACTGTCGTTCTCCAAACACTCGGGGGTCATCGCCGCCTTTGCCGAGCACTTCACGCGGACCCGGATTGTCCCCGAGGAGTTCCATCGCCATCTAATTCGAGGAATGGAAATCCGGCACGTCGGCGACTATGACTATCCCGGCTCGGTCTCAGCCGAGGATGCCCAGGTTCAGATCACCCGCGCCGAACAGTTCCTTGCCTTTGCCGAGCGCATGCTCGGTGAATCAACCGGCTCGGCATAGCACTCCCCGCCGGGAATTCACCCCTTGCCCGCATTCTGACTCCCGCAATCGGAAATCCACAATGTCAACCGGTCGGCCGTCAGCCGTAAGCCGCCAGCCGTCAGCCCTCTCGCCCCGACGTCCTCGTCGCCATCCGCTTCGAGAACTTCAGTATCGACGAACCCAAACCGTAGCGCTCGATCTGTTACTTAGGCCGGACCCTCCGTTGCCCTACGGAACGGGTTATGTAGCTGCGAGACCAGAATGCCTGGCGTCCCCTCTCCAGGTGGCGTAGCCTCGGACCCGCGCGCAAGAGTTGGCCGTCGCTGCCCATGCCGGCACACGTCGACATCGAACGTGCCGCAGCGGAATCGAGCCAAGTATCGTGTCACCGCCTGTCGCGTTTCGAGGTCGCTTGACCTTGCAGCAGCGCGCCATATAATCACAGGCGAGAGTTGATTCTATGGTATTTGAATGGAACGAGAAGAAGGCCAGCGCAAACGCGCGTAAACACGGCGTTACCTTCCACGAAGCCGCAACGGTCTTCGGTGACCCGCTGGCCATCACCTTCGCTGACCCGGACCATTCGATTGACGAACGACGATACCTGACGTTCGGAGTGTCTCGATTCGCCCGACTGGTCGTTGTCTCGCATGTTGACCGAGGAGATCGGGTCAGAATTATCAGTGCGCGCCCCACGACGCGCGAGGAAAAGAGGATTCATGAAGAAGGCTAAGATTGACGAGATGCGCCCTGACTACCGTCGCGAGGAACTCGGCACCGGCGTCCGGGGCAAGTACCTGGATGCCTATCGGTCCGGGACCAACTTGATACTGCTCAGCCCGGACGTTGCCAAAGCGTTCCCGACCGAGGACGCCGTAAACGAAGCTCTTCGTTCCTTTGTCCGCGTCGCTCGAAGGACGACCTCCAAGACAAGGCGCGTGGCGAGACGCGTCCCGGCAAACCGCCAGTAGCGATACGAGGACGGCAGGCGCGACGATGATACGCCGTGTCCGCTGCCGACCGGCCTGCGCCAGACAGCCGCCCGGTTCTCTTCGGGCGGCTGCTTTCCGGCTGTCTGAGACCCACTCGTCACTCGACCACTGGACCACTTGAGCACTTGACCACTCATCTGCATGACCACTGGACCACTAGACCACTTCTGTGACGACGTCCTCGCCGCGATTCGGTTCGAGAACTTCAGCATCGACGAGCCCAAGCCGTAGCCGAATCGCACTGCACCGACAGCCGCCCGGCTCTCACCGGGCGGCTTCGGTCAAGACACCTGGGTTCTATTCCTTCACTTGATCAGTGGAGTCAAGCACCGCGTCCCTGAGACTTTCCTCAACCCCAGCCCAAACCTGCGAGCGGAAATCGCGAATCCCATGTCCGTCGCCGTGTCATCGGTGCCGCCGCCCGCGCCGACCGGCGAGCCTTGGCGTCGAAAGAACCTGGCCCGCCTGCGCTTGACTTAGGGCCCCATGGGAATATCCTCAACATTGATGGCAGACGTAGCGCAGACCAGTTTTTCCGTGGGCGAAGCGCTCCTGGCCAACCGTCCCCCCCTTACGCCAGATGCCCTCATGGACAGGGTTGAGGTCCGTCGGCTGAGGGCGACGGCTGGGATCGACCGCGCTTTGCGCGCCGAGAGGGGCCAGTTTTTCACTCCGGTTGCGGTCGCACGGACTATGGCATCTATGTTCGAACCATCCCGTGAACCCGTTTCGCTACTGGATGCCGGCGCTGGCATCGGCTCGCTGACGGCAGCATTTGTGGCCGAAATGTGTCACTGGCAACTGCGTCCCCGGACCGTCACGGTGACGGCGTTCGAACTGGACCGGACTCTCGCCGCTCTCCTGCGTGACACGTTGTCTGACTGTGTCGAGGTGTGTACGCAACTTGGCGTCAGTTTCTCGTACGCCCTTCGAAGGGGCGACTTCCTGGCCGAGAACGCCCGATACTTGAGTCGGGGTGAGCTGTTCTCCTATGCCGCCCCTCGATACAGCCATGCGATTCTCAACCCGCCTTACAAGAAGGTCAAGACTGCCTCCAGCACGTGGCGAATGCTCCGGGGCATGGGAGTCGAAACGAGCAACCTCTACTCCGCTTTCCTCTGGCTGGTCTCGAAGCGGCTGGTCCCGTCAGGGCAACTGGTTGCCATCACTCCGAGGAGCTTCTGCAACGGCCCCTACTTCAGGCGGTTCCGACTTGACTTCCTGCGCATACTGGCCTTACGCAGAATCCACGTTTACGAATCCAGAAAGCAGGCGTTTCGAGACGACGATGTCCTTCAAGAGAACGTGATCATCAGCGCCGTCAGCTCTGCTGACCGCGCCAGCAAGGTCGTCGTCTCGTCAAGCGCAGGCCCGGAAGATGGTGCAGTGACGCTCCGTGAAGTAGACTACGGAGAGATCGTCCGACCTGATGACCCGGATTCGATCATACACATCGTACCCGACGAGATCTCAGCGCAGTTTCGGGAACAGATGCGCGCCATGGAATGCCGGTTGGCCGACCTGGGACTGGCGGTTTCCACCGGACGCGTCGTGGACTTCCGCGCGACACAACACCTGCGGACGCGAGCGGAGGCCGGCACCGTACCGCTGATACACCCATGTCACGTCCGCGAGGGCAGGATTGTGTGGCCGAGCCACGAGTGCCACAAACCGGAACACCTGCTCGTAACCAAAGAAGCAGAAGAGCTCGTCGTGCCGTCTCTCCCGTACGTGCTTGTCAAGCGCTTCTCAGCCAAAGAGGAGAGACGCCGAATCACCGCGGCCGTGTTTGACCCCGCGCTCGTTTCGTGCGTGAGCATCGGATTCGAGAACCACCTCAACTACTTCCACTCTGGGGCGGAAGGCATACCGCTCGAACTCGCGCGGGGGCTGGCCGGTTACCTGAACTCCACGTTGGTGGATGAGTACTTCCGCCTTTTCAGCGGGCACACGCAAGTAAACGCCACCGACCTCCGCAGCATAAAGTACCCTTCGAGAGCCGAATTGCTGGCCATGGGCTACCGCTTGGGGGACCGCTGCCCGCATCAGGACGAGCTGGACCGAATCGTAATGGAGGAACTGACGAACATGCCAAAAGACACCAGGTCGATTGACCCCGTACAGGGCAAGAAACGAATCAACGAAGCCAGTCAGATACTCCAGGCCTTGGGCATGCCGGGACAGCAGCAGAACCAGCGATCTGCGCTCGTTCTGCTAACCCTGCTCGACATGAAAGCTCACACCGCATGGCGAGACGCCTCGGCCTCCTTGATTGGAATAACCGAAATGATGGATTACTTCGAGCGGCACTTCGGCGTCAAGTATGCGCCCAACACGCGCGAGACAATCCGCAGGCAGACCGTGCACCAGTTCATGCAGGCCGGCCTCGTCGTGCCCAACCCTGATGACCCATCGAGGCCGGTCAACAGCCCCGACAATCGCTACCGAGTGGACCCCGCCTTTCTTGAACTCGTGAGGTCGTTCGGCAAGGCATCTTGGCCAACGAGACTTGCCGCTTTCGCTCGGTCTTGTGACGCGCTCAAGAGTCTGCACGCCCGTGAACGCGAGATGAGCCTAATCCCTGTCAGATTGCCGGACGGCAGCGTGGTCAAGCTCACGGGTGGTGGCCAGAACTCGCTCATCAAGGACATCATCGAGAAGTTCTGTTCGCGATACACGCCGGGGGGCACGGTGGTGTATCTGGGCGATGCCGGAGACAAGCTCAAAGGGCCTGAAATCGCCTATCTTGCCAAGCTCGGCGTGCGAATCGACAAACACGGAAAGATGCCCGACGTCATCGTCCACCACAGAAAGAAGAAGTGGCTGCTGCTCATAGAAGCCGTAACCAGCCATGGCCCGATGAGTCTGAAGCGCCACAACGAACTCAGCGCTATGTTTGATGGCTGCAAGTGCGGTCTTGTTTTCGTGACAGCCTTCCCGACCAGGAAAGAGATGAAGAAGCACCTGACCGACATTGCCTGGGAGACCGAGGTTTGGGTGGCCGAAGCGCCGACGCACATGATACACTTCAACGGCGACCGATTCCTCGGACCGTACTAGCGCGCAGGGGTTCGGATGGCGCATCGCTCAAGATCGGTCCATCCGAGTTCAGCCCGCGCACTAGACATCCCCGCCCCGTCCGCCTCATCGTCGCCGCCTACCTCATCTACTTCGCTCTCTCCGACCGCTGTGACGGACTACCGAGCCACTCCCCGCCGCCTTGACATCCCGGCCGAAAAGAGAAAGCCGGCCATGAGCCGGCTGCCGGGAATCGGACCTACCAGCTACTTCTCCGCTCTGCCTATCTCCTTCCGCATCTGGTCAGTCAACTTGAGCCGACTGGCAATGGTCTCGTCATCCAATCCAGCTTCCTTGAACAGTCCCTCTATCCGCTTCCGCCCCAGTTTGTCCTCACACCAAACCAGCCCTCTCAGCACCTGCCATGGGCCGTTGGCCACGCCGATGGCCAAGTAGATGCCCAGCGCCTCCACCAGCTTCGGCACGGCCTGCTCGTACTTCCTCATGCCCGTCAGAACGAGCCCGATGTTGGCGAGGTCGTTCGCCACACCCTGTTGATACCCAACACCGCGGTGTATCGCCAGCGCTTCCTCCAAGTACTTGAGCGCCCTGTCGGGTTCACCCTTGGCGCCGTAGATGTTCCCGATGTTGGCGAGGCCGTTCGCCACGCCCTGTTGATACCCAACACCGCGGTGTATCGCCAGCGCTTCCTCCAAGTACTTGAGCGCTTTGTCGGGTTCACCCTTGGTGCTGTAGATGTTCCCGATGTTGCCGAGATGGTTCGCCACGCCCTGCTGATACCCAACACCGCGGTGTATCGCCAGCGCTTCCTCCAAGTACTTGAGCGCCTTGTCGGGTTCGCCCTTGTCGCGGTAGATGGTCCCGATGTCGCCGAGGCCGTTCGCCACGCCCTGCTGGTGCCCGATTTCGCGGCCTATCGCCAGCGCTTCCTCCAAGTACCTAAGCGCCTTGTCGGGCTCGCCCTTGTCGCTG
>JAPLUO010000059.1 GCA_026397595.1 Caldifarciminota bacterium | reverse complement strand
GTTTGCTGCTACAACTGACTTTTCTCCTGCTTTTCGTGCCGAATCTCATCGGCGAGGTGAAACGGCGACAACGTCTCGTTTTCCCCGCGTCAGCTCGGGGTCGCGTGCCCCAGACCCCCGGTTTCCGGCCGGACTTCTAGTGGACCGCGTATTGAGCAGCTGGGAGGAAGCCCCTGATGTGCTAAGAGAATTCCTGGATGATCTCTTCGCGCTGTGCACGGATGTGCAACTGACTGACAAGGTGGTGACGCTCTGGCCGGCAATCGGGCGGCGGGTTCTCGCTTCGTCTCTTTGCTCCAATGCTCGCGACGTCCGCTTCAGGGATGCGGTGACGGACTCGCTGGGTCTACTTGTGTTTGCTGACCGTTTCGGAATCACGAAGTGGAAGGTTCGCGTCTGGCCGCCGGTGCGCCGTCTAGTTGGCTGGATCGATGAATGGTGCCGGACCGTGGGTCACTTCCCTACCTGCTATGCGAAGCTGGTGCAGCTCCTTTCTACTATCGGATTTGAGCTCATGCCGGACTACGGGGTTGACTGGCTAAGCGACTGCGCCGCGCGGGTAGAGTCGTTCGGCGAACTCATGGAAGAGACTCGTCTCGGCCAGCCATTGGCTGAACTGCTCAGGAAAACGTGGGAAGCTTACAGACTTGAAATCGGCACCATCACGGGGCGGAGGAACAAGTTCATCCGTCTCGTCGACCAGTTGGCGGCGCTGGGTGAACCAGTAGCAGTCGCGCTCCAATCGGATGTTCGATAGGGAAAACCAGGGAAACCAGGGACAGTCACCTATTAGGGAGCGATGTCACGGCGCGGCATGGGAAGATGGTCGTCATTCACAGAGAGCGATGAGTGATGAGTGCGGACTGATGAGTGCGGACGCGACAGGGCGGCGGGTCGGTCGAGACGATGATGGCAGCGGACGGCTTGCGGCTGGCGGAGACGCTGTTGGTACAGGACAAGGACTTGTCGGCCAAGGGGCATCCGGTCTATATCATCAACCCGAAGTACGACGACAAGATGCTCATTCGGGCCATCTGCAAGGTAGAGGGGTTCCGGTATCGGAACGAGGGCCGGTTGCACGGAGTGTCGAGCGAGAACCGGTTCTTGCACGTGACAACGCAACTGCTGACGCAGGCGTATCTGGATTCGCTGGTCTCGGACATCCGGTTGGAGCAGTCGCTGCTTATCTACTGCACGCGCCGAAGCCGGAACCTGGTCGTGCCCGACAATGTCGAGGTGAAGAAGATTCCCCGCGACCTGCTAGACAAGTGCGACTATGCGGAGGATGTGAAGTGAGCGGCCCGACGTTCGTCGCCTACATTGACGAATCGGGTGACGAGGGATTCAAGTTCGGTGCTGGTAGTTCAGAGTGGTTCGTCATATCAGCGGCGGTCTTTCGGCACACGCCGAAACCGGGGCCGGTCGAGTTAATGGACAAGGTGCGAGCGACTCTTCAGAAGCAACCTCGCTGCAAGCTGCACTTCCGCGACCTCAAGCATGAACAGCGTCTGGCCTATGTTGGCGTACTCGCCGCAGCCGACTTCCGGGCCATTACTATATTCGCGCACAAGCCAACGCTGGCTGAGCCGGAGACATTCCGAGCCAGGTATCGGTTGTACTTCTACGCCACACGGTACCTGCTGGAGCGGGTCTCGTGGTACTGCCGCGACCATAAGACCGCGCACGACACCGGTGATGGGAGCGCCGAACTCGTGTTCTCAAACCGGGCCGGCATGTCCTACGGCGAACTGAAGGAGTATCTGGCGTTGCTACGGCAGGACACGAGCCGGCTTGGCGTCCAGATTGACTGGAACGTCATCAGGCCCGAGCAGGTCCAGGCCCAGTCGCCGATGGTTTGTGCCGGGTTGCTGGTGGCCGACGCGGTCGCCAGCGGATTCGCGTACGCGGCGGTCGAACCGTCCCGCTACGGCTTCACCGAGGACCGCTACGCTCGGATAATGAAGCCGGTCGTGTACCGCTACGGCCGCTACCGGGGCTACGGCCTCAAGTTCTGGCCGCGTGAGTTCGAGCCAAAGTTGGAGTCGGAAGGGCGCTTTGCCTGGATGCGGGAAGGCTACAAATGAGAAAGCAGGCCCCGGGCCCACAACTGTCCGGTTGAGATGCTCGGAGTTTCCGGCAACCCGCGTAGACTCATGAAGTTGCGCTGAAGCCAGGCTGTTTTCGACTGCAACTCTAAAGTATACTTCGGCCCGTTTGTTCTGGTCCCGAAAGGAGTGGCCGATGTATACCGGTCGGACTGTTTTCTCGCAACTGATCGACTTCCTGCCCAGGTATGAGTTCAGCAAGTGTGTGCGCCGCTATCAGGGCAACTACCGTGTCCGCGACTTCTCGTGTCTGGATCAATTCCTCTGTCTGGCTTTCGGTTCCTCGCTGTTTCATGTGGGTAAGCTAAAGTCGAGCTTGCCGGCTATCAGGTTCCTCGCTGTTTCATGTGGGTAAGCTAAAGTCGAGCTTGCCGGCTATCAGGTAGATCATCGTGATGAGATTCTTGGCCGTGCGGTAGCCGCGCGCCCGCGCCTTGGCCGCTTGCACCAGGCTGTTTATCCCCTCCAGAACCCCGTTGCTCACTCGCGACTCGAACCACCGTAGGATCCCGGACCAGTGCCGCTTGACGGTGGCCGCCGCCTCCCGCATCGGCGACAGCCGGCTCCTTACCGCCCACGAATGCCACCGCCGCAGGAACGCCTCGGCTGCTTCCTTCGCCTGATCCCAGAACTCCTGAAAGACCAGCCGCAGATGGTAAGCACGCGCCGTCTTCAGCTTGAGCTTCTTCATGCTCAACCGCTCAAGTGTCGCCGCCTGCCGTACCGCCAGATTCTCAGAGTTCTTCAGCCAAACGTACCGGGTCTTCGTTAGCTCCGGACGGCTCGCTTGCTCCTGACGGCGCACATCGTCCACCGCCTCGTTGATGATCTTCAGCACGTGGAACTTGTCAAACGTCAGGTGCGCCTGCGGGAAGTGCTCCTCGGCACCACGGATGAAGGCCGGTGACATGTCGCAGCAGACCTCGCTGACAGCTTCGGCAGCACCACCGTGAGCAATCAGGTCCTGCTTGAACGCCGCCATGGTCGCTGCGTCCTTACCTTCGCAAGCGAAGATCACCTGGCTCCGTTCCAGGTCAACGAAGAGACTGACGTAGTTATGACCGCGCCGGCTCGCCGTCTCGTCAACGCCGACCTGCTCTACGGCCGAGAAGTCCGCTTTGGCCCGGGCCGTCGCAACATAGTGGTCTAGTGCTGCGCCAATTAAGTTATGATGGGTAGAGTCGCCTGAGCTTTGTCCGCGCTTCGGCAGTCGTGAACTGCCATTTCACCTTGACGTGAGCCGCATTTCGCTTGGCCTCCCAGGCGGCTACTTCTTGCACCAGGGTGTTTTCGTCTCCGATTCGGCGGTCGAGACACTGTCGACCGAGAACGCTGATCTCAATCTCCGCCATGTCCAACCAACTGGCATGCTTGGGGGTGTTGTGGAAGTCCAGCCGTTTCAGAATCCGCCGGGCCTCTTCGGGTGGTAAGGTCGCATACAGTGACCACGGGGTATGGGTATTCAGGTTGTCTTGTACCACCCGAATGACTCGGGCTTCCGGGAAGTGGATGTCGACCAGGTCCTTCAGGCATTGTGCGTAGTCGGGAATCGTCCGTTGCCGGGTGATCTTGACGTGCCGCCAACCCGCTCGGGGTTGAAACAGCACGAACAGGTTGCGGGTGCCGTTACGCCGGTAGTGATGGTCATACCGCGCCGGCTGACCCGGCATGACCGGAAGCGGTTCCTTGATCTCCCCAATCAACTGAATCGGACTCTCATCAAGACAGACGACCGGATGCAGAGGGTCATGGGGCTCGGCATAGAGGTCCAAGACATCCTCCATCCGACAGACAAACTCAGCGCTGACCTCGGGTATAAGCCACTGTTTCTTCAGCCAGGGCTTAACCGAGCTTTTTTTAAGCGGAGCCGAACTGTCTCATCGGAGATTGCCGGCACCACCTTCAGTTCTACCAATCGGTCGGCCAAGAGTTGGAGAGTCCAGCGGTCACGACCGGCCGGAGGTGCACTACAGGCGATGGCCAACAGATAGGCTTCCTGTTTACCTGCCAGTTTACGTGGGGCACCGGACCGTTCCCGCTCAGCCAGCGCCGCGTCGAGTCCTTCTCGGACAAATCGCTTCCGAATCCGGTAGGTCGTAGGTATGCTGGTTTGGAGCGCCGCCCGGATCTCCTCATCGGTCCTGCCCATGTCGGCGAGCAGGAGAACTCGGGCGCGCGTGACCTTCCGAGCCGAGGGCCTTCCTTTCCGGGTAAGCTGCTCCAAGCACTCCCGCTCGTCGTCGGTCAGATTGACATGGTAGAACTTTGCCACGCTGTCTCCTTTTTGAATACAAGCATGGCCGAATCATACCGCAAATCACCTACAAGTCAAAACATTATTGGTGGAGCACTAGCACCCGCCACAACCGCGTGTCGTGCTCCTTGACGATGCGAGCCAGCGCCCGGATCGGCATCTGCCCGGCAAGCGCCATTATCAACGCCTCGAACAGCAGCGTGAAACCACTGCTCGGACGTGCCCACGGCACGTTGACCACCTTGATGCCGCAGCTTTCACATTGTACCCGTGGGACGCGGGCGTGCAGGTAAGTCTCATACTGGAAGAAGTTAAGGTGCCGCCAAGTACGCTCCTCGGTGTCATACGCCTTGCACCCTGCTCGGCCACACTCCGGACAAGCAAACGTGCCGCCCCGGACAAAGCCGATGCTGATGTCCAGACGGCCTTGCTCCCGGTCAAACTCACACTGCGTCACCCGCCACGGAGGCATCAAACCCATTGCCAACTGAAACAGGTCGGTGTCTTTCATAGTAGCCGAAGCTAGCCGCCGAACACCTCTCCGTCAACAACCTTACCCACACAGAATAGCGAGGAGCCCTTTCGCCCAACTCACCGGCCGCGAAAGCCTGCGCGACATCGAAACCTGTCTCCGAGCAGTGCCGGCGAAGCTGTACCACTGCGGTTTTCGTGGCACCGTCGCACGCAGCACCTTGGCTGACGCCAACGAGAACCGCGACTGGCGCATCTACGCCGACTTCGCACAGGTCCTGATCCGGCACGCCCGGCAACTCTATGCGGCTGAGGACTTCGGAGTAGACTTGGTTCAGACCGCCTATGCCCTTGATACCACCACCATAGACCTCTGTCTCTCACTCTTCCCCTGGGCACGTTACCAGCATGAGCACGGCGCCGTCAGGCTGCACACGCAAATGGACCTGCGCGGTAACATTCCCTGCCTGATACATGTGACGGATGGCAAGGCTTACGACACCATCCTTCTCGACCAACTGGTCATGGAACCGGGAGCCTTCTACATCATGGACCGGGGCTTCATTGATTTCGCGCGCCTCGCGGTCATCACCGAGAACCTCGCCTACTTTGTCGTTCGGGCCAAGACCAGCCTCGTCTACTGTCGGCGTTCGTATCGACCGGTTGAGCGCGCCACCGGCTTGCGGAGCGACCAGACGATTATGCTGAGGATTCGTCACTCACGCCGGTTGTACCCGCAGCCGCTACGTTACGTCAGCTATCATGATCCCGAGCGCGACCGACGACTGGTCTTTCTCTCCAACAACTTCCGCCTACCGGCACTCGCTATCACCCAACTCTACAAGTGTCGCTGGCAGATAGAGCTCTTCTTCAAGTGGATCAAACAGCACCTACGGTTAAAGTCATTCTATGGCACATCGGCGAATGCCGTGAAGACTCAGATATGGGTTGCGATCAGCGTCTATGTGCTGGTTGCCATCATCCGAAAGCAGCTTCGTATTGACCGCAGCCTCAGCGAAATCCAGCAAATCCTCAGCACTGCCATATTCGAGCAAGAA
>JAPLUO010000281.1 GCA_026397595.1 Caldifarciminota bacterium | reverse complement strand
GGCAAGATTCATCTGTACCCACCATAATACAATTATTATGGTACAAGTCAAGCAGGAAATCGGCTCCGGCCACAAAGCCGCAGCCGATGTCAGCTAACTAGCTGTGATATGCTAAGATGCAGAGCTTTCGATTTCTCTGTTGTCGGCCGACGGGCGTTGACTGCGGTCGGGGTTTTGGGTAATCTGATGCGTGGCACGCACTAAGGTCCTTTCAGTCGGCGTGGACGTTCTGTTCCTGAAGGAAGGTAAGTACGTCGTCGCCTACGCTCCTGCACTGGAGTTGTCTTCCTACGGCCGCAACGAGCAAACGGCAAGGAAGGCATTTGACGAGGCCGTCAGCATTTTCCTTGAGGAGACCGAGCGGAAGGGGACGCTGGAGCGGGTGTTACTCAAGCTCGGTTGGACCCTGTCCCGGAACCGGTACGAGCCGCCCCGCTGGACTGCCGGGGAGCTGCTGCGTCTTTGCCGGGCGAGGCCGATGCTTGATTCGGTGACCGAGGACGTCAGAATACCACTGGCAGCCGCAACGTAGTCGGGTACGTCCCTGAAACAGGTCCAGACCGCGCTGTTCCGGAGGTTCCTGAAGAGTCTGGGCATGGTGCACAAGCGAACGAAAGGCAGCCACGAGATATGGGACTACCCCGATGAGTCGAAACTCGACCGGCCGGTGGTGTTCCGTGGAGACGAGAAGGAAATCCCGCCTTCTCACATCAGGACAAATCTCAACACCCTGGGCTTGAGTTCCAAGGAGTTCGATGAACGCGTCCGGAAGCTCTAGCCCGTACAAGAGCCCCAGCCACCAAGTCCCACGCGCAGCGCGCTAGTTTCCAGTTACCAGTTGCCAGTGTCCAATAGCTGAGAGATTCCTCCACTCCGCTTCGCTCCGGTCGGAATGACATCACTCGCGACGTTCCTCTCCCCACTTCGCCATTTCCCCTTTCCCCTTCGCAACTTACTGTCCTTGCGGCACGCAGGACTTGACCTTTCAGGCGTGAGCCGGTAGCTTGTTTCTGTGAGAGGTCTTTCCCCCAATGAGTCGGCGGCGCTCCGGAAACTGAAAGCTGCCCTCACCCGCGATTTCCGGCTGGTCGAGTTGCGGCTCTTTGGCTCGAAGGCGCGCGGAGACTCGGACCAGGAATCCGACATTGACGTGCTGGTGGTGCTTGAGGACTATGACTGGGAAGTCGAGAAGGCGGTCTGTGATCTGTGCTTCGCCATCAACCTTGAGTTCCACGTGCTGCTTTCCCCGGTGCTCTACAGGCGTAGCGAGTTCGACTCCGACCTGACACACATAACGCCATTCTATCAGGCAGTCACACGTGAAGGCATCGTCGTATGAGTGTACCGAAGGAAGAGCTGATTCGCTATCGACTGGAGAGGGCGCGCGAGGCCCTCGACGACGCTCAGTCGGACATGGAGCAGGGACGCCTGAACAGCGCGTCCAACCGCATCTACTACGCGATGTTCTACGCAACTGTCGCGCTGCTTACGACAAAGAACCTCAGTTCGTCACGGCACTCAGGTGTGATTTCCCTGTTCTACGAGAACTTCGTTCAGACCGGGCAGTTTCCAGCGGAACTGGCCAGGTATCTTGGACGAGCACTTGAGGCGCGTATCGATACGGACTACAAGGTCTCTGTCCCGCCCGAGCCGCTGAAGCTGACCGAGATGCTTGAGAACGCCGAGACCTTCGTGCAGAAGGCCGAAGACCTGGTCCGCACCGCGTAGTCCACGCCCAATCCGAACTCTCAAACCGCCGGCGCGAGTTTCCAGTTACCAGTTGCCAGTGTCCAGTAGCTGAGAGATTCCTCCACTCCGCTTCGCTACGGTCGGAATGACATCCCTCTTGGCGTTCTTGGCGTACTTGGCGGTTATCATATCTGTGCCGTCTGCGGTTCTCCTCTCCGTCTCCGCGTTTTGGCTTTTGGCCCTTGCCTTCTGGCATTTGGCTTCTCCGCCCCGCCCTTCTGCCTTCTGCACTCTAGCCTCTAGCTTCTGACATCGCCCGCCCGTCGTTTGCCCTTTGACTTCTGCCCTCGCCTGCAATAGTCTCTACCCCTGATGCCCAACCGCCTCGCGAACGAAGCCAGCCCCTATCTCCGCGACCATGCGGAGAATCCGGTCGACTGGTATCCTTGGAGCGATGAGGCGCTCGCCAAGTCCAAGGCCGAGGACAAGCCGATATTCCTGTCCATCGGCTACTCTGCCTGCCACTGGTGCCACGTGATGGCCCGCGAGTCGTTCTCCGACCCGAAGATTGCGGAAATCCTGAACGCCAACTACGTCAGCATCAAGGTCGACCGCGAGGAACGGCCGGACGTGGACGAGGTCTACATTGAGGCGGTGCGCGTCATGACCGGCTCCGCGGGCTGGCCGCTCTCGGTCTTCCTGACGCCGGAACTGAAGCCCTTCTACGGCGGCACCTATTTCCCGCCCGAGCCGCGCCAGAACCTTGCCGCGTTCAATCGGGTTCTGCTGGCCGCGCTCCACTACTATCGCACCCAGCGCCACGAGATTGACGAAGCGGGAAATCTCATAGCAGTCGAGCTGAACCGGCTCTCGTCCCTGCCCGGCCACAAGGGTGAGATGGACGAAACCCCGCTCCGCCGGTTCTACGAACAGCGGCTGGAGGTGTTTGACTCGGAGCACGGCGGGTTCGGAATCGCGCCCAAGTTCCCGAACCCGACCGACCTTGCGCTGCTGCTGCGGCTGTCAGGCCGAGACGGCCGAAATGAGAACCGCCAAGAACGCCAAGAACGCCAAGAGGAGAGGACGGACGGCGTAGCCACGAACGAAGCGGACAGAGTGGAACCACGGATGGACACTGATGGACACAGATTGGGCTCCGAACCGAAGGCTGCGGGAGGTCACCAGGGCTTTGACCAGGCTCGCGCCATCGTCGAACTGACCCTGCACAAGCTGGCCGAGGGCGGCATCTACGACCAGCTTGGCGGCGGGTTCCATCGCTACTCGACCGACACCATCTGGCTTGTCCCCCATTTCGAGAAGATGCTGTACGACAACGCGCTCCTGAGCCAAACCTATCTGCAGGCGTTCGCACTGACCGGTGAAGAACTCTACCGGTCCATCGCGCTCGAAATCCTGACCTTCATGGAGGATGAGTTGATGCTTCCTGACGGCGGGTTTGCTGCCTCGCTCGATGCGGACACCAACGGCAGAGAGGGCAGCTACTACACGTGGACCGAGGCGCAGGTCGCGCAGGCGGTCGGCCCGAGCCTGGCGAAGCTCGCGTGCGACTTCTACGGCGTGTCCGCGACGGGCAGCTTCGAGGGTACGAACGTGCTGCACACGGCGGTTCCGGTTGAGCACATCATCAGCGCACATCACATCACCGTCGACGAGCTCTGGTCCAAGCTGGCGGAAATCAGAAGCAAACTGCTTGAAGCCCGGGGCCAGCGCCCGGCCCTGCGCCGTGACGACAAGGCGCTTGCCGACTGGAACGGACTCACGCTCTCGGCACTGGCCCGCTGCGCACGCCAGCTAGCGAGCACGCACCGGCTCGGACTTGCCCGCAGCCTCGCTGATTTCCTCATCGACGCGATGATTGTGGAAGGCGACCTCATGCATTTCCGGCGGCCCGGAGAAAACGACATACCCGGGCTGCTGCCGGACTACGCCCTGGTGGTGCAAGGACTGCTCGACCTGTACGAGGCGTGCTTTGACGCGCGCTACCTCCAGACCGCGCTCGGCCTGACCGACCGGATGCTGGAATTGTTCGGCGACCCGGAAGGCGGGTTCTTCACGACCCGCTGTGACACGCCCGGTCTCGTCAGCCGCATCAAGAACGGCTACGACGGCGCGATACCGTCGGGCAACTCGGTTGCGGTCATGGACCTGCTCCGGCTGGCCCGGCTCTGCGGCCGGAACGACTACGAGCGCACGGCTGTGGCCACGCTCCGCCGGTTTTACCAGACCATGCTCAGTTACCCGCCCGCGTTCAGCATGATGCTCACCGGGCTCGACCTGCTCCTCCACCCCGGCACCGAAGTGGTGCTCTTCCTGCCCGAACCTTCACCCGAGGCGGACGAGATGGCCGCACTGCTTGAGTCGAAGCCGGACGACTATCGCACGACGGTAGTCGTAAGAACATCGCAACCAGACGAGCTTACGCTGCGTCTAATACCTTTGACGCATGACCGCACCGCAATCGAGAACAAACCCACCGCCTTTGTCTGCCGCGGTCATACCTGTTTTCCGCCGGCCCACACCCCTGAGGAACTCGCTGAGCTCCTGGGCTGAGGGCAATCCAAAGTACAAAGTAGTAAGGACTAAAGACAAAGCAAGCACCAAGGGACAAAGTAGAAAGTCCAAAGCCCGGACTTTGTCATTTCCCCTTTTCCACTTTCCACTTCAGTTCTTGGCTGCGTTGACTTCAGCAGGAGAATAGATACACTCTGAGCCAGCATGCAAGAACGCTTCACTGAGAGAGTTAGAAAAGTAATCGCCCTTGCCCGCCAGGAAGCCGTACGGCTTCACCATGACTACATCGGCACCGAGCACCTGCTCCTGGGCCTGGTCAAAGAGGGCGAAGGGGTTGCCGCGGTCGTTCTCACCAACCTCGGCGTCAACTCCGATGACCTGCGCCGGGCCGTGGAGAACGCGGTCGACTCCGGCTCGGAAACGCTCGTGCTCGGCGAAGTGCCGCTGAACCAGGAGGCGCGCGCCTGCCTGAACTACGCGCTGGACGAAGCCCGCAAGATGAACCACACCTACATCGGCACCGAGCACCTGCTGCTCGGCCTGCTGCGTGAGGAACGCGGAGTCGCGTGCCAGATTCTCCAGTCGCTGGGCATGGACCTCGAACTGGTCCGGAGCGAGACCACCCGGCTGCTCGGCGGCGAGAAAGGTCCGGGGCCCCAGAAATCGCGCTCCAAGACCCCCGCGCTTGACTATTTCTCCCGCGACCTGACCCAGCTCGCCCGCGAGGACAAGCTCGACCCGATTATCGGCCGGGAAAGGGAGATCGAACGCATCATCCAGACTCTTGCCCGCCGGAAGAAGAACAACCCGGTCCTCATCGGCGAGGCCGGTGTCGGCAAGACCGCGATTGTCGAAGGCCTGGCCCAGCGCATCGTGGCCGGCAACATCCCGAACCTGCTCAAGAACAAGCGCGTCCTTGCCCTTGACCTGGCCGCAATCGTCGCCGGCACCAAGTACCGTGGCCAGTTCGAGGAACGCCTGAAGTCCATCATGAACGAGATTCAGCACCAGGGCGACGTCATCATATTCATCGACGAACTCCACACGATTGTCGGGGCCGGCGCCGCCGAAGGCGCGATTGACGCCTCGAGCATCCTGAAGCCGGCGCTCGCGCGCGGCGAGCTACAGGCCATCGGCGCGACCACGCTCGAGGAATACCGGAAGCACATCGAGAAGCACTCGGCGCTGGAGCGACGGTTCCAGAAGATACTGGTCGAGGCGCCGGGCGTCCAAGAGTCGGTCGAGATTCTCAAGGGCCTCAAGGAGAAGTACGAACTCCATCACAACGTCTCCTACGACGACAAGGCAATCGCAAGCGCGGTCTATCTCGCCGACCGCTACATTTCCGACCGCTTCCTGCCCGACAAGGCGATTGACGTGATTGACGAGGCCGGCTCGAGGGTGAAGCTGATGCGGCCGGTCATCAACCCGGAACTGGACGAACTCGAGAAGAAGATTGAGAAGGCCTCGCGGGCAAAGGAAGAGGCGGTCCGCAAGCAGGAATTCGAGAAGGCCGCGGAACTGCGCGACGAGCAGAAGCAGTTGACCGAGTACCTGAAGCGGAAACGCAAGGAGTGGGAAAAGGACGGTTCATTCCCGGTCGTTACCGAAGAAGACATCGCCCACGTCGTATCGAGCTGGACCGGCATCCCGCTCGCCAAGCTTGAAGAGCGCGAGTCGGCCCGGCTCCTGCGCATGGAGGACGAAATCCGGCAGCGCATCATCGGCCAGGACTCGGCTATTACGATGATTGCCAAGGCCATCCGCCGCTCGCGCGCCGGGGTCAAAGACCCGCGCCGGCCCATCGGTTCGTTCATCTTCCTCGGGCCTACCGGCGTCGGCAAGACTGAGCTCGCGCGCGTGCTTGCCCGGTTCATGTTCGGAGATGAAGACGCGCTCATCCGGTTCGACATGTCCGAGTACATGGAGAAATTCAACGTCTCCCGCCTGGTCGGAGCGCCGCCGGGCTACGTCGGCTACGAGGAAGGCGGCCAGCTCACCGAGAAGGTGCGCCGCAAGCAGTACGCGGTCGTGCTCTTCGACGAAATCGAGAAGGCGCACCCGGACGTGTTCAATATCCTGCTCCAACTGCTGGACGATGGACAGATAACCGACTCGCTCGGCCGCAAGGTGAGCTTCAAAAACACGGTCGTCATCATGACCTCGAATATCGCCTCGACCGAAATCCGCGGCATGAGCGGCTTCGGATTCGGCGCGACCACCGGCGAAGCCAACTACGAATCCATCCGGGACAAAGTGATGACCGAGGTGAAGCGGTTCTTCCGGCCCGAATTCCTAAACCGCGTGGATGAAGTGCTCGTCTTCCGGCCGCTGGACCGGAAGCAGATGGAAGCGATTGTCGAGATTCAGCTCCGCGACCTGTCCGAGCGCCTCCAGAACAAGAAACTCACACTTGATTTGACCCAGACCGCCAAGGACCTGCTCGTGCAGGAGGGCTTCGACCCGCAGTTCGGCGCCCGGCCAATCAAGCGCGCCCTGCGCCGGCTGCTCGAAGACCCGCTCTCCGAGGAACTGCTCCGAGGCCGATTCAGGGAAAGCTCCGTCGTCATCGTTGACCGGGACGGCGACCGGTTTGTCTTCGCCGAGAAAGCAGCCGAGCCCGCACCGCTCAACCAGTGATACCGCTGCTCGCGGCCATCCTGATGGCCTTGCCGGCCCAGCCTGACACCGGCAAGGTCGTGCTGATTGGCGTTTCGGCCCGAGCCGCGACCGCCGACACAGCGCTGGTCGTCCGCACCGCGGGCTTAAGCCGCGGACAACTGTTCACGCCGGCCGCCCTGCGTACGAACCTGGAGGATGCGGTTCGCCGGGTCTACGGCCTCGGCCTCTTCTCGCAGGTGAATGCTGAGACTGCAAGGGTCGCGGACGGCGTCCGCGTCACCTTTGTCGTCGAGGAATTCCCGAGACTGAAGGGCGTGACCTATGAGGGATTCCGCCGCGTGCGCAAGAAGGACCTTGAAGCCAAGGTCAAGGCCAAGGAAGGCGAAATCCTCACCGACAAGAAGGTCTTTGACTGGCAGCAGGAAATCCTCAAGCTGTACAAGGAAAAAGGTTTCCTGCTCGTCAAGATCGAGCACGAGACGACGAAACTCGACTCGCTTGGCCAAGTGACCCTCACCTACAAGATCGACGAAGGCGACCCGGTACGAATTCGGAACATCGACATCGTCGGCAACGACCACTTCACCGACGAGCAGATTGAAATCAAACTCACCAATCGCCAGAAACGCTGGTATCGCAAGGCCAACCTCAAAGAAGACGAATTCGTGAAGGACCTCGACCGCATCGTTGACTTCTACAAGCAGCGCGGGTTCATCGACGCCAAGGTTATCGACTACGACATGAAATTCGACCAAGGCTGGGCCAGCATCACCATCAGTGTGTCCGAAGGCACGAAGTACTACTTCGGAAACGTAACTTTGAAGGGCGACTCGGTCCTAAAGCAGGAGGCCCTGCGCAAGCTCGTCCGTTACCAGTCCGGCGAACCATACAACACCAAGCTCGCCCAAGCCACGCTCCAAGACCTGTTCGGCGCCTATTCCGAAGAAGGCTACATCTACGCGCAGGTCGCGCCGGTCGAGAACGTGCGCTCCGACACTGTTGATATCACCTACGAGATCACCGAGGGTACGCCGGCGGTCGTCCGGCTGGTCGGCATCGAAGGCAACGAGCAGACGCACGACAAAGTCATCCGCCGTGAGATCAGTTCGCTGCCCGGGTACACTTTCCGCCGGTCCGAGGTCATGCGCTCGCAGCGCGACATCTTCAACCTCGGGTTCTTTGACGACGTCACGCTCGACTATCGGCGCGCGGACACCACCGGGACGATTGACCTCATCTACAAGGTCAAGGAGAAGTCGTTCTTCGGCACGGTCGGCGCGGGCGTCACGTATTCGGCAACCGATGGCGTCACCGGCTACGTCGAGCTGCAGCAGCCGAACCTGTTCGGCCGGGGCCAACGGGCCAACATCAAGGTCGAAAAGGGTGGCAAGGTCGGCAACCTCGCGCTCGGTTTCACGGAGCCGTGGCTGTTCGACCGGCCCATCTCGGCCGGGGTTGACGTCTCGTATCTAACCACGACCTACGATTACTACGACAAACGGGGAATCGGCGGCGGCTTCTCGTTCTCCCGGCCGTTGCCTCTCGACTACACGCGCGGCTACCTTACCCTCCGCGTCGCGGACGCCTACGTGCCGCCATCCCTCATCAAGTCCGGGTACAACCCGACCGACACTCTGTTCAGTGTCTACGGCGACACGGTCCACAAGACCGCATTCACGCCCACCGTCTCCTTCAATAGGGATTCGCGCGACTACATCTACAACGCGTTCAGCGGTTCGTCCACAACCTATCAGCTCGACCTGTCGGTCGGCGACATCAACTTCCACCGCCACACCTTCGACATGAGCCAGTATCTGCCATTGTTCTGGAAGTTCTGCATCATGGGACGGACGCGGCTCGGCTACATCACCGGCCTAGCGAGTAGGGACAGGATCCCGATCTACGAACGCTTCACCCCCGGCGGCACCGGGCTCGATGGCATTCGGGGTTACGGCGACCGCTCAATCGGCCCCACCGACGCCGGCTACGTCATCGGTGGCCGGGCCGAGGCCATCTTCGCGCTCGAATACAAACTCCGATTGTCCCGCCAACTCTCATTCCTGACCTTTGCCGACGCGGGCAACACCTGGAACTCGATTGACCAGTTCAGCTTCTCGGACCTGAAGCGCGGCGCCGGCGTCGGCGTCCGGCTCGAAATTCCTATGCTCGGGCTTATCGGGTTCGACTTCGGGTACGGATTCGACAAAGAAAACCCGGGCTGGGAACCTCACTTCCAGCTCGGCCGAACCTTCTAGTCCGGCCGGGTACCAATTACCAGTTTCCAGTTACCAGTTAAGGACTCGTAGACCATGGCCTCAGACCGGAACTGTGTAGCGACAGTTCCTGGCCGACAGCCTTGGTCTTCTTGCAGGCGCGGACAATTACCCCGAAAATGAGCGTGAGTTCCCGGGCCTCAAGCCAGAGTTGCCGTGCACCGGTCTTGTGTTCGGGCACAGCACTGACAATCATGCGCACCCAGTGACCCGTCTCACGAGCCTCTTTGGCGCAGATGCTTATCTTGTGCGAAAAGTCACTGCGCGATTCGGCCTCGTTTGCCTCGGAGTAGTTCGCCCCGACGCTCGTGGCGGCGCGAACGAGTTGGGAGATGAGCGGGCGAGTCACTGCGTCCTCCTTGATGGCGCGGGAGAGCGAGATGGCGGACGTGCCGAACCGGGCAGTCCGCTCAACAAGGTCCTGGCGAATCTTGGGCGACGGCCCGCTGCCTCGGGAACGTGGTGAGACGCACAACCTAGGCTCAGCCATTCCGTAGTTGACTGGAAACTGGCAACTGGAAACTGGTCATTGGTCCTACCGGTATGACCTGCCATGTGGATGCTGGTATGTGCCCTTGACAATCGGGAAGACTACGTGGTTGTAGAAGTTCTCGAACAGCTTGTCACCGTTCACGCCGGACCGCTCCGGGTGGAACTGGACGCCGTACAGCGGGCGGGTCGGATGATGCATCGCCTCGACCGGGCACGAGGCTGACCGGGCGGTAACGTGCCAACCAGCCCGCTCGACCGAATCCGCGACCACGTACTCGCGGTGGCTCTCGCGGAAATCCACCTCCGGCACCATGTCATGGAACAGCGGCCCCGGCTCCGAGATGACGACGGTTTCGTCCCGCTCAATCAACTCGCCCGACAAGACCTGACCTCCGTGCACCCGGGCGAAGAGTTGGTGCCCGAAACAGATGCCGAGCGTGGGCAGTCTCAGGCCGCGCACGAACTCAGCCAAGGGCCCGGCAGGTTCTTCGACTGACAGCAGCCATTGCGAGCCGGAAATGATGACCGCCGAGTAAGTCTCCGTATCGTACGCCGGCTCCAGCACGCCCCACGGCACCTCGTAAGCGTCGGAGAAACGCTCAACCTGGGCAAGATAGCCCTTGATCTTCTCTTCGGTCTTCTCACGATAGCAGTTCACGACCAGTGTTCTCACAGCCCGCCTCCTATGTTGCCGCCGTCTCCCGCGTCCGGGAACCGACAGATATACGCATACGCATCATGATGATGGATTGATTCGAAGCTCTCGACCGCAACCTCGTAGCCGGTCACGAGCGGATGCTCATCGAGCCGCTTGGCCACTTTTCGCACCACGTCCTCGACAAACGCCGGGTTCTCAAGCGCCCGCGCGGTCAGGTGCTTCTCGTCCTCGCGCTGCAGCAGCGAGTAGACTTCGCTTGAGCCGCAGTCCTCAACCAGGTCAATCAGGTCTTCCAGCCACAGGAACTCTCGGAACTCGACCGCGACGCGGATCTCGGCCCGCTGGTTATGCGCGCCCGTCTCCACCATTTCCTTGGAGCACGGGCAAAGCGTGGCGACCGGCACAGCGACCCCCAGTCTCAGGCGGAACCGGTCCCGGAGCTCAGCCACCACCCGGCACTGGTAGTCCATCAGCCCGCGCGCTCCGGAAACCGGCGCGGCCTTCTCGACGAAATATGGAAACTCCATCTCGAGGTGCGCCGAGTCGGCCTCGAGTTCCTTCCTCATGTCCCGCAGAATCGCGCCGACCTTGTGCAGGTCAATCTCGCGATGGTACCGGCTGAGAATCTCGACGAACCGACCCATGTAGGTTCCCCGGTGCTCGCGCGGCAGGTCCACGTACATCGAGATGCGGGCGACCGTGTGCTGCTTCCGGTGCGCCTTGTCGAGCAGGACAATCGGGTAGCTGAGGTTCTTCACCCCGACCTTGTCAATCGCGGCCCCTCCCGCGCTTGGTCGTCTCCGAATGTCGTCCATCCTAGGTCCCTAGTTCCTGGTCCTTAGTTCTCAGTCCTCAGTCCTTGGTCCTTAGTCCCCGGTTCCTGCCACTGGACCACATGACCACTGGACCACTCTCCTACTCATACCAACGCGTGTCCGCGGAAGCTGTAGAAACTATCCTTCGTAACAATGACATGGTCCAGCAGCCGGATGCCGAGTATCTTCGCGGCCTCGGAGAGCCGGCGCGTCAACCGGACGTCGTCATCCGACGGGCTAGGGTCACCGGACGGGTGATTGTGCACGACCACAATCGCAGCGGCCCCGGCCCGGATTGCCTTCTCGAACACCTCGCGCGGGTGAGCCAGAGTCGTGTCCAGACACCCGACCGAGACCTCGGTCTGCCCGATGAGCCGGCTCCGCGAATCGAGGAACAGGGTAAAGAAACACTCCTTGCGCCAATCCTTGACGCCCGACCGCGCCACCCGAGCGACCTCCTTCGGGTCGGACACATCGGCCCGCTCCTTCATGCAGGGCGTGTCATCGCTTCTGCGGGCCAGTTCGAACGCGGCGACAATCTGACAGGCCTTGGCCTTGCCAATGCCGGGAATGAGCATCAACTCCTCAACGGTCGCCCGCCCGACCTCGGCCGCCGAATGGAATTGGCTGACCAGTCGCTCGGCAATCTGACGCACGGGCACGCCCTTGGTGCCACGACTGATGATTATGGCCAGCAGCTCGACTTCCGAGAGATTGCCGGGCCCGACCTTGATAAGCCGCTCCCGCGGCCGCTCATGCTCCGGCGTCTCATTCATCGTCGGCACATGGACAACGGCCACTGGAGCCCCGTCCTTTGTCGGTCGTCCGTCGTCAATCGTCATTCGCACCTCGTCACTCGGAACTCGTCACTCGGAACTTGCTGTGAACTCCCACGCGCACCAGACGTCATCTGGGTGCTTGTCCGGTGGACAATGGATGCAGCGGGTCTCAATCCTCGGGTCGATCGCCTTCGCGAACCACTCGTATTCGACCAGCCCGACCGGCTTGCAGGGGAAATCGGCCAGTCCTTTCCGCTTGCGCGCCGACTGGACCCGGCAGTCGAACATCCGAAAGACAGCCCGGTTCTCGCTTTGCTCGATTGTGTCCTGCTTGTTGAGGAAAGCGTACATGCGCAATGACAGCGCCTTGACCAGCGCCGGAATCCCACCGCCCACAGCGATTCCGTGCCGCGCCATGATGCGCTTCGCCTCCACGACCGTGAAACTGCGCCAGGCCTCGCCGTCGGCCTTAATCGCCGCGTCGAGGCCATGGGCCCGCTCGACCGCCTGGAACCACAGGCCGTCGTGGGCGAGCCAGTTCTTCGCCTCGTCCTCAATCAGCCCGACCAGGTCATCGCGACTCAGCCCGGAGAGCTGCAGGAAACGCTCATTCATGGTGGGTGATGATATAGCCGCACAGAATCATGTCAACGCGGGAACCATGACCCGGCGAAAGGGCAAAGTAGTAGGGACAAAGGACGAAGTAGAAAGTCCAAAGTCCGGACTTTGTCATTTCCCCTTTCCCCTTGCTTTGTCCTTTGTGATTTGGCCTTCTCTCAACACAAAGGGCGGGCTTGCGCCCGCCCTTGAAAGCCTTCGCTTTGTGCTACCAGCGGTTGCCGGAAAAGCCGCCGCTGCGCGGTGGCCGGCGGTCGCCGCCGCCGGCACGGGGCGGACGCGAACCTTCCGTGCGCTCGCGCGCCACGTTGACGGTAAGCGGCCGACCTTCCAACTGATGCTGGTTCAGGGCTGCAATCGCCGCGGTCGCTGCATCGGCAGCGGTCATCTCGACGAATGCGAATCCCCGTGACCTGTCCGTGAACTTGTCCTTCACGATACTGACCGAAGTCACTTCGCCATGCTGACTGAACAGCTCATTGAGCTGGCTCTCGGTTGCGCTAAAGGGAAGATTCCCTACAAATATGCGCGTACCCATTATACGGACCTCCGTTTGTTTTCGCTTGAGAATCGTTGAAGGTAGCTACGGGCGGGTCTGGAACACAGACTTGGACTCATAGACCCCTGACGTTGCACAAGCATGTTGGAACCTTTATTACTCTATGCCGGCTGCCGGTCCCCTTAGCAGCCAACGGGAAATGATAACGGGGGCCCGAGCCGAAGTCAAGCAGAATCAATGACTAGCGCCGTCGCCCCGGGAATCAAGCTCGGGCGGGACGTAACCGATGTCGAGTTGCTCAACCCGGCCCGTCTTGGTGACATGGAGCAATAGGGACTGGCGAGGCTCGAACTGAAGCGGAAGCTCGAACGCTGAGGCGCTGCCGCCGAGGTTGAACCTCACGTCCCTCCTGACAGACCCCGCCAGTGCGGCTTGACCGTACATCATCGGATAGGTCAGCCCGCGCGAGGCCGGATGACCGAAGAAGAAGAGCAACTCGTCATCCACAACGCGACACCAGAAATCGGGCACATCGCGGCCGGACACCAGCGGCGGTTCCTGGCTCAGACTACCGAGGTCGCTACTCACGTTGTTGAGCCTGGTCAGCTCTTCGAGAGTACGTTGATACTCCTTCGCCGTCCGTTTGTCCACGGCCCTGCCCGGGCGCTTCGGGATTCGCTTCAGACACACCGGGAGCCCCGCCTTTGCCAAGCGCGAGACCTGAACGAGCCCATCGCCGTCGAGCCACTCGCAGTCGACGTAGAGCAACCCGAACATGACATCGCCGACAGATAGCGCCCCGTCTTCGAAACGGGCCTGTCCGAGAAACGGGGCAGACACCCATAGCGGCTGACGGCCGAACAGCTCAGCCGGCGGCATGAGGTAGTGCAACTCCCAATAGTACCTTGCGCTTGGCTTCTGCTGCTCCTTGGGCAGTTCGCCCTTCATCCATTGGTCCTCAATCGGCAGATAGACTGCGACGTCTGAATACGGCCTACCCAGCTTCATCGCCGCGCAGACCTTCTCCATGTAGCCATTGAACGCCGGCAACTCCGCGGCTAAGGCACTGTCCGGTCCAACATGCACACTCGCATAGAACCGATTCCTCTTCTCCCCTGCTTGCGGCTTGAGGCTTGCGGCTTTAGGCTGGTACGGCATCCCATGCCAGAAGATGTGGTTTACGCCGTTGGCGAACAGGGCATCGGCAAGCAGCTTCAAATCCGCGACCTGCTCCTCGCCCTGATGCGGACCGGGGCCCGGATAAGGTGCCCAGCCGTACAGACAGGTGAACGTCTCGGCAGAGACAACCAGCTTGCCCGACAGCGCGGCGGCGGAAGCTGGAATGCGCGCGTACTCGGGGTCGAAGAGAATCGCCTCTGACTCCGGCACGTCCGCCGCTGCGTATGCGGCCAGCAGGTCAACCGGCGCGCCGTGGCACTGAACCCTTGAGAATGAGTTAACCCTGTGGCTGAACTCGGTAAACGGTTCGTAAAACTCATGGAGAACATAGTCGGCGATGAGTTTGCGATAGTCGTAGCGAACGTCAGGATGCTCATCTAGTTTCGGCATGTACTCGCGCACGTCATACCCGAAACGCTCCGTGAACACCTTATCGAACCCGCTCGTCCAAAGCCCCTCGGTCTCTACCTCAAAAGAATCGCAGAACAGACTGGAACGGAGAGCATCCACAGATTCAACAGATTTCGCAGATTCGTGTCCGGAGATAATCTGTGTAATCGGCGTAATCTGCGGATTTCCGAGGGCCTCGGCCAGTCCGGCAGACATCACTTCCGCGTATCTGCGGAAGGCTTCGCGGTCGAGGTGGTTGAGAATCCTGCCCTCGGCCGGCAGTTCCCAGGAGCGGCCGAGGCGCTGCGGAGAAGGACCGTCGAATCGTTGCGAGGCGTCTTCCTCGGGCACGAACGTTCCGCCGAGCGGCCAGAGAGTGCCGAAGGTAAAGTCACACCCGAGCCCGAGCGTATCACAGTATCGCTTGGCGAATGCGACCTTCTGCGACCGTTCCGGGCTCAGGAAATCCGGCCCGCGCTTCTGCCCGGGTAGCGGGTAGATGAACGCCAGTTCGACGCCGCCGAACCCGTTGGCCTTGACCCAGTCGAGTTGACCGGTGATGTCCTCTTCACGAAGCTCGACGTTGAACCACAACCAGCGGGTCCACGGCCGGGAATCCGGATAGAGAAGCTGACGGCTCACGGCTGACGGCTTACGGTTCTCGACCCGAGCTTGAGCTTGCGCTTGTGCCCTATGCGCCGCGGCCATTCAGCACCTCGGCCTCATAGCGCCGGACTTCGCTTGGCCACTCGGACTCCAGCGGCACGCTTTGCCTCTGGCAGTAGTAGTCCCACACGGCTCCCAGTGGCATGGTCTTCTGATTCTCCAGCATGGCCAGCTTGCCCGCGCTGTCTCCGGCTGCATCCAGTTCCCGCAGCCGGGGCGCGGGCTCAAGCAACGCAGCCAGCAACGCCTTCAGCGTTGCCCGCGCACCGATAACCCACGCCGCGACGCGATTCAGGCTCGCATCGAAGTAGTCGAGCGCGAAGTGGACGCGGTCGAGCGCCCCGGCCCGCACGACCTCGGACATCAACTCCTTCAACGGGTCATCCAGCACGACCACATGGTCCGAGTCCCAGCGCACCCCCCGGCTCACGTGTAGCAGCAGTTCGCCGGAGAAATGCAGGATGGCAGAGACCTTGTCCGCAACCGACTCGGTCGGGTGAAAATGGCCCGTGTCGAGACATAGCATGATGCCGCGACTCAGCGCGTAGCCCATGTAGAACTCGTGCGACCCGACCACGAACGCCTCGCTCCCGACGCCCCAGAGCTTGCTCTCGACCGAGTCCTTCATCTCCGTCACCGCGTAGGTGCCCGCAAATATCTCATCGAGCGACTTGCGCAACAAGCTCCTGCGCTCCCAGCGGTCGATGACCGCGTCCTTCGCGCCGTCCGGAATCCAGAGGTTGTGAATAGCCGGCGTGCCGAGGACACGGCCCATATGAGCGGCGATTTCCCGACACCGGCGCACGTGCTCCACCCAGAACCCGCGAATGCTGTCGTCCGCGCTGCTAAGCGTGAACCCGGCCTGTGCCTTGGGATGGGCAAACAGAGTGGCGTTGAAATCAAGCCCGAGTCCGCGCTGTTTCGCCCATTCCTCCCAACCGGCGAAGTGCTCCGGGCCGATTGCGTCACGGTCAACCGACCCGGGGAATTCACCGTACATCGCGTGCAGGTTCACTCGATGCCGGCCCGGAATCAGGCTGAGCGCCTTGTCCAGGTCCTGCCGCAGCTCGGAGGCGTTCCGCGCACGACCCGGATGCGAACCGGTCACGGCTAACCCTGACCCCGCGAGCGTCTCACCCCGATTCTCGAACCCGCGCGCGTCGTCGCCCTGCCAGCAGTGCAGGGACAGCGGAACGCCACCGAGTCTCTCCAGCGCCGCCTCGGTATCGACGTCCGGCTCGGCGTATCGCTCGCGGGCAACCCGGTACGCTTCTTCTACTCTTCTCCGGCTCTCTGCCATGCCTACCTCCGTTTCGACCCCGGCATATACAGCCGCAACCTCTCTTCCGCACCCTTCCACCAGCCGCCTGCATCCGGTCTGGGTTCATAGACTTGCACGTCAAACGACCGGCGCACCACTGCCCGGACTTCCGCCAAGTCCCGCACGCAGCCTGCTGCCATCGCCTGCACCATCAGGTTACCGATTGCGGTTGCCTCTACCGGCCCGGCATGCACGGGCAGACCGGTTGCATCCGCCGTCAACTGACAGAGCAGCCGGTTCCGCGCCCCTCCGCCGACAACGTGGATTCGATTGACGGGTTGCTTGTAGAACGTGCGCAACTGGTCGAGCACGATGCGATACTTCAGGGCCAGGCTGTTCAGAATCACACGCGCCCAGTGTGCGTGTGCAAACGGCGTCCGCTGACGCGTGAAGTGGCAGTAGTGCGGAAGCACGAACGACATCGGGTGAGGCCCGGCGAACATGTGCCAGTCCGGGTCGATCACCGTGTCGAGTGGAGGCACTCGGGCAGCCTCGGATAGCACTGACTCGTAATCTAACTGCCCGTTCTCCTGCCACTCCTCCACGCACCGCCGCAGCAGCCAGAGCCCGGTAACGTTCTTGAGCAGACGGAACGTCCCGCACACGCCGCCCTCGTTCGTGAAGTTGTGCCTCAACGCCTCCTTGCCAGTGTACGGCTGCCGCGTCTCGACGCCCACGAGCGACCACGTGCCCGAACTGATAAACGCCCAGTCGTCACCCTCGGCCGGGATGCCCGCCACTGCGGCCGCGGTATCGTGGTTGGCGGTCGTCACGACGCTGCCGCGCGGGAACCCGGTCTCGTCGCCGACGTCCTTGCCCAACTTCCCGATGTGACTGCCCGGCCCGACAACTTCCTGCATGATGCGCGCCGGCACGTCCAGCACCTCAAACAACTCTTCGGCCCATGCCCGTTTGGCCGGGTCGTATAACTGCGATGTCGTGGCGATTGTGAACTCGGTTGTCTTCACTCCGGTCAGCAGATAGTTGAATAGGTCGGGCATGAACAACAGCGCGTCGGCCTGCGCGAGGAGAGGCGACTTCGCCAGCTTGAGCGCGTGCAACTGGTACAGCGTGTTGATATTCAGGAACTGGATGCCGGTCAACTCATAGATGCGCTGCTTCGGGACCCGCTTCAGGAACTTCGCCATCGCACCTTTGAACTCCGGGTCCCGGTATGCACGCGGCATCCCGAGCAGCGAACCGTCGGCCCCGAGCAGGCCGAAGTCCACGCCCCACGTGTCAATCCCGACGCTGTCGAACCGCCGCCTGCCCTCCTCTGCACAGAGCCGCAACCCTTGCTTCACCTCGCGGAACAGCGCGAACAGGTCCCAGTATAGCCGGCCGTGGACGTTGACAATCTCGTTCCTGAATCGGTGGACCTCGTTGATGTCGAGCCGCCCATCTTCCAGTTCGCCCTCAATGACTCGTCCGCTCTCTGCCCCGAGGTCGAATGCGAGGAACCGACATGGTCGTTTCATCGTTTCAGACCCGGTTTCCCTCTCCTCAGGCGGGACTGACTTGCCAGTGACATCTTCCTCACTGCCCTCGACCCGGAAGAGACTCGACAATCACGGATGGGAAGTCCTTGATAAGCCCTTTTTCATTGACCCTGGCCGCCCCTTCAAATTGACCCCGCAAGACGCTGAAGTGCCATTCCTCCGTCTCTTCGCCAGTCTTCACCTTCAGAATGGCGGCGTCGTCAGTTGGGAGGCCTGCCTTCAGCTTTGTCCTCGTCGCGTCCAGGAAGGTGATTTCGGGGAATGAGCGGCTCTCATCTCCGATAGCTGCGATGACGAAGGTCTCTGCCAGCTCTACTATATTCTTGTCTGTTACTTCCAAGCCGTTGTCAAGAAGCAGCCGATTGAAGTCGCCGGGTATCATGTAGCGCTTGCCGTCGGCAACCGCCATCATGTATGGCTGCGGAGGCTTCCAGAAATCATGACCTTTGTAGAACCGAGCGGTCGAGAAGACTCGTGTCAGCGGGGCTGCTGTGACTTCGACGAACCCGAATGTGCCCGCCATGTAATCCGCATCATTCCTTTTCGCGGCTAAGTGGTCAGGGACCAACTCGGGAAACTTGCGAAGGATGTCCATTGCCTCGCTCGTCGAGATGTGCCGCATGGATACCTTCACTTCCTCTGCCGGTTTCCTTCCCGCCGCTCCCGCTGTGGAAATGGCAGAAACCAGGAGCAGCCCGAACAGGGCCACTCCGACGTTCTTGCTTCTACGCATACGCTCCTTCTCGGATGCAGTGCATCCGCTTCGCTCCCGCTCCACCGCTGATTCGCGCTGGACTGGGCAGTCTGAGCATACTACAGGTCTGCCGCAAGCCCGAGGTTGTTCCACCATTCAGGACCCAGTTTGCCCAGCCCGTTTGAACTCAGGCGCCAGCGCTGGATACAGCGCACGATAGCGCTCGTACGTATCGGCGTATGCGCCGGCATTCGGTCCGGGCTTCGTGCTGCAGGTCTCGCGCACGGTTCGCTCGCACGCCTGCTCCGCATTCGAAAAGACGCCCGTTCCCACACCCGCCAGCAAGGCCGCACCGTAGGCCGCGCCCTGCGTGACGTTCACCTCGACAATCTCGACCCCGAATACGTCCGCCATCACCTGCCGCCAGAACGCGGAGCGCGAGCCGCCGCCCGACACGCGCACGCGAATGCAGCTCTGACCCAGACCGCACAAAAGGTCAAGGCACTCGCGCAGAGAGAAGGTCACACCCTCAATCACGGCCCGCGCCATGTGTGCCTTGCCGTGGCGAAGCGATAGGCCAAAGAACACGCCGCGTGCGTCCGGGTCGGCGTGAGGTGTGCGCTCTCCAGTCAGGTACGGCAAGAACAACAGACCGTCTGACCCTGCGGGCGCGGTTGAGGCAAGCTCCGTAATGATGTCATAGACGTCGCGGCCGGTCCGCGCCGCCTCAGCCTTCTCCGGTTCGCACAGGGCGTCCCTGAACCAGCGCAGGCTGCCCCCTGCTGATAGCGTCACGCCCATGAGGTGCCAGGTATCAGGCACGGCGTGGCAATAGGCGTGGAGTCCGCCGGTCGGGTCGAACGCATACTTGCTCGTCGCCGCGAACACAACTCCGGAAGTGCCAATAGTCACTGAGACGATGCCCTCGTGAGCGATGCCGGTCCCGATTGACTGCGCTGCCTGGTCGCCCGCGCCGGCCACGACCGGAGTGCCGGCTCGAAGCCCGGTCGCGGACGCGGCAGCCGCGCTCACTTCTGCCACGACCTCGTGCGACTCGTGAAGCGGCGGCAGCCACTCGCACGGAATGTCCAGCAGGCCCAGAAGCTCGTCCGACCACACCCGGTTCCCGACGTCCATCAGCAGTGTGCCGGAACCGTCGGCAACATCCATCGCGAATTCGCCTGTCAGCCGATACCGTACATAGTCCTTGGGCAGAAGAACGTGTCGGGCGCGGCCATACACTGCCGGCTCGTTCTCGCGTACCCACAGAATCTTGCCCGCAGTGAAGCCGGTAAGGGCAGGCTTGCCTGCAAGTTCAATCAGCCTTGCCCGACCGACCTTCTGCTCGATTTCCGCGCACTGAGCCGCAGTCCGCTGGTCGTTCCACATGATGCAAGGCCGCAGCACCTTGCCCGCCTCGTCCAGCAACACGAGCCCATGCATCTGACCGGTCAAGCCGATTCCCGCGATGCTGTCGCCACCAGCGTGCGCGAGTACCTGTCTGATGCTCGCAACAGTAGCCTGCCACCAATCCTCAGGTTCTTGCTCGGCCCAGCCGGGTCTTGGGACGGCTATCGGATATTCAGTCGTCGCCTCTGCGCGTACGCCGCCGTCGGGTGCAATGAGAACGGCTTTGCTGCCCGACGTTCCAATGTCGATCCCGAGCAACAATGACATGGGCTACTTCACCGGCGGCAACTGAGGCAGCAGGCTTGGGCGGATGGCGTGAGCCCTCACAAGGTATCCTTCCAGCCAGCCGCGCGCTTTGTCCGGATGGTTAACGGCATACAGGATTGACTCGTGGTCAAGCGCCCCGATCCGGTCATTGGCCGCCCTGAGTGCATCCATGTTGATGCGCAAGGCAGTCTCAACGGGCATGCGCTCCGGGTTGATGTCAATGCCGAACCAACCCTGATACCCGTGCATCTTCAGGACATAGAGCAGCGCTTCGGTTTGCTCCGGCGAAATCGTGCCCACGTTCAAGTCCTGGTCGAAGTTGCCGAGCGGCTGGCGAAGCTGGACCCACCGGAGCCCCAAGCCTCAAGCCACAAGCCGCAAGCCTCTGACCAGAAAGGAGGAAGGGGATGAGGAAGGTGGACGACTACGAGGTGTTCAAGCGTGCACACCGACTGACACT
>JAPLUO010000485.1 GCA_026397595.1 Caldifarciminota bacterium | reverse complement strand
CGAACAGGGCGTGGCGATGCTGTCGAGCGTGCTGCGCAGCAAGCGGGCAGTGCAGGTTAACGTCGAGATAGTGCGTACCTTTGTCCGCCTGCGTCGGATTCTGGCCGAAAACGCCGGCCTTGCCCAAAGGCTGGATGAACTTGAGAAGAAGTACGACGTCCAGTTCAAGGTCGTCTTCGATGCCATCCGGCAGTTGATGCAGCCGCCACCCGCGCCCAAGCGCCGCAGAATCGGCTTCGCCACCGACCCGGACGACAACATCATCGCCCGCGACCGGCCGGCCCGACAGCACCGCAAGCGCTGACCGCCCTCTCGCAACTCGCCAGAACGAACCCAAGCTCAAGTTTCCGGTTTGGGTCATTGTAGAATTGCAGCTTGCTTGTGATTTGGGATTTGTGACTTCCCCCTCCCCACGGTTCGCCATTTTGGCTCTTGGCTTGTGACTTCTGCCCTGCCCGCCGCCCGCCCTGTCTACTGACTACTCTCCTCTGGCGCTCCGCGCGGGCGCAACTCGTAACTCGCAACTTGGGTAGCATCGGAATCGGGACAGGGATGTCCCTCCTACGGTCTTCAGCCCAAGCTCTCGCTTCTCGCCTCTGACCTCGCCCAGGCCCGCCAATCTGCAATCTGAAATCTGAAATCACTCCGCCCCGCCACTTGTCCATTTCCCCTTTCTCCTTTTCCCTTTGTGCGCTGGAGCACTGGTGCACTAGACCACTGGACCGCTAGAGCACTCTTCTTTCTGATTTCCTTGACTCTCCCCGCCCATTCCCTATCATTCCGGATGTCAAACCGAGCCTCTGTTTGGAGTCGAATTCCTTGATAATGAGGAAATCTCCGACTAGCGATGCTGTCTCCGTCGCTTCTCTTGCCGACCAAGGACCAAGGACAATGAACCAGGGACGTTCCCGGAACTCAACCTTAACCTCAGCCTGTTCCTCAGACTCAACCTCTACCTCTGCCTTTACCTCTCCCTCCTTGACCTCGCCCCCCAATCTGTGTAATCTGCGTCATCTGCGGTTCTCCTCAGAGACCCTTCGATTCGCCCGACTCACTCAGACACTTCGTGTCGTCTGCGTAATCTGTGGACAAGACTTCGTCTTCTTCTGGCGGCGCAACCCAATCTGCGGAATCTGCGTAATCTGTGGATGAAACTCGAAGACCGTCGTCAAGTGCCACCCGCGGCGACGCAATGCTCGGGCTCGGGTCGGGACTCAATCTGTGTTCATCTGCGTTCATCTGTGGTTCCATTGGATTTGGTTGCGGCCTTCGAGGCCGCGCTATGGAATCTGTGGATAAACTCTCCCCCTCCTCAGCCTTACCTCACGTTCTGACCGAAATGAAGCAGGCGCTGCGCCTGCTCTACGGACCACGCTTGAAGCAGGTCATCCTCTACGGCTCCTGGGCTCGCGGCGATGCCACCGACGATTCCGACATCGACATTGCCGTCGTGCTCGGGGGAAACGTCAGCCCGACGCTTGAGATTGACCGCACAATTGGCGTCGTGTTCGACCTGAACCTCAAGCACGGGGTCCTGATCTCAATCTATCCGGTGTCGGAATCCGAATACCGAAACGTAATCAGTCCAATCCTGCTGAACCTCAGGCGGGAAGGAATCCCGGCATGAGACAGGGCAAGGTTGAGGCTAAGGCTAAGGCTGATCAGATGACAGAAGACAGACGACCGATGACCGACCCCGTCCCCGGTCTCCCGTCATCCAAAAGGAGGAAACTTGAGTCAAGCCGAAGTGCTTGAGGAACTGAGAAAGCTGCCGCCTTCAATGCGGCTGCATGTTATTGAGGAAGCGCTCCACGAGATGGAAACGGTTCTGAGGAGCAAAGAGCACATTCCCGACCGTGAAGCCCGTGCGCGGCAAATGGCGGCCGCGGCAGAAGCCCTACGCGACGACTACGCCACGGACACCGAGTTAACTGCCTTCACTGCGTTGGATGGCGAGGACTTCCTTGCTCAGGGGTGAAGTCTGGCTCATTGATCTCGACCCTACGGTCGGTGCCGAAATGCGCAAGACTCGTCCGGCGGTCATAGTGAGCAGCGATAGAATCGGCATACTGCCCCTCAAGGTCGTTGTTCCATTGACTGGGTGGAAAGAACGGTACTCCGGTGCCCCTTGGTTCATTCAGGTCGAACCCGACCAGAACAGCGGGCTGGACGAGACATCTGCCGCAGATACTTTCCAGGTTCGGTCCGTCGCACAGCAGCGGTTCGTACGCAAGATCGGCCTGCTGTCCGCGCCAACCATGACTGCGGTCAGCGCCGCGCTGGCCGAGGTCCTGGAGATTGGACAATGAGCCCGTCCTCCGTCGCAGAAACCCGTCTCCGGTCCCCCGTCTCAAGACCCGTCTCCGGTCCCCGGTCTGTAAACCCCGGTCCCCCGTCATCGGTCTCCGGTCTCATCACGCCGCCCTCAACCTCAACCCTGCGGAAGGTTAAGGTCAAGGCTAAGGTTAAGGCCGACCATCGTGCTTCTTCCCGGCTCTCAACCTTAACCTCAACCTCAACCTTTTCTGTCTCAACCTCTGCCTTTACCTCTACCTCTTCTCTCTCAACCTCAACCTTGTCCTCAGCCTCAACCTTAGCCTTAACCTCAGTCTTGTCCTTCTCGCCCTTGACTCTCTTCCCCGGTCGGCTATTCTAGCCTGATGCCAAACCTGAAACCCAACGAACTCAAGGCGCTCCGGAAGCTCAAGGAGACTCTCGCCCGCGACTTCCGGCTCATCGAGTTGCGTCTTTTCGGCTCCAAGGCGCGAGGCGACTCCGACCCCGAGTCCGACATTGACGTTCTGATCGTGCTGGAGGAACTCAACCGGGAAATCCGCAAGCAAGTGTCCGCCCTCTGCTGCGACCTGAGCATCGACCATCATGTCGTCATCTCCCCAATCCTCTACTCGTTGGCCGAATTCACCTCAGGTCGCACCCGGATTACCCCGTTCTACCAGAACGTCGAGCGCGAGGGCGTGCCGGTTTGAGCGACATAAAGCAGGACCTGATCCGCTACCGCATGGGCCGGGCCCGCGAGGCCCTGACCGATGCGGACGCCGCCCTTCGCGAAGAGCGTTGGAACGAAGCCTCAAACCGCATCTACTACGCGATGTTCTACGCGGCGACGGCGCTGCTTGCCACCCGCGACCTCAGCTCATCCCGCCATTCCGGGGTGATCTCTCTGCTCCATGAGCACTTCGTTCGCCCCGGTACGTTTCCGCGCCCTCTGGCGCACCAACTTGCCTCGGCCTTCGACATGCGCGCCGAAAGCGACTACAAGGATTTCGCTGAACCCGATCCGGTCCGACTGCGGGAGATGCTCGAACAAGCAGGGGCCTTCATCGAAGCAGTGGAGAAGCTGTTACCCGTCTTGGAGCAGCGCGAGGCCGGACCGTGTTGAACTTCTCGACCTCTCCTTTCTTGACCTTAACCTTAGCCTCAACCTCTCCTGTCTCAACCTCAACCTCTACCTTTACCTCTACCTGTCCCCCAGCCTCTACCTTTACCTGCTCCTCAGAAAGCTCCTCCGAAAGCTCGCCGGAAAGCTCACTGGAAAGCTCGGTCGAAAGCTTGCTCAAGAGCTTCTTTGAAAGCTCGTTTCAAAGCACAATTCAAAGCTCGCCCAAAAGCTCACTTCAAAACTCATCGCAAAGCTCATTTCAAAGCTCGCTTAAAAGCTCGCGAAACAGCTTGTTTCAAAGCTTAGTTCAAAGCTCGCGGAAAAGCTCAGTCAAAAGCTCGATTCAAAGCACATTTCAAAGCTCGCTCAAAAGCTCACTTGAAAGCAACCCTGGGGGCAGTAGGTGGTCCGCCCACCCCCGGGACAAATGGTGGTTGTCGCCCCGGCCCATACCACATATAGTGGTCGGCAGAATCCTGCACCCGACCGTGCCCCGCCGACCATGAACCAAGAACTTGGAACTAAGAACCTTGAACCTTCGGGGCCAAGAACCATGAACCAAGAACCAGAAACTATGAACCACGGACTCTCCCTGGTCTCAACCTCTGCCTTTACCTCAACCCTGCGGAAGGTTAAGGTCAAGGCTAGGGCCGGAATTCCGTCAGACTCAACCTCAACCTTAACCTCAACCTCTCCTGTCTCAACCTTAACCTCAACCTCAGCCTCGACCTTCCTCCTACCCTCAACCTTAACCTCAACCTTTACCTGCTCGGTCGGCAGAATCCTGCACCCGACCGTGCCCCGCCGGCCATGAACCATGAACCAAGAACTTGGAACTAAGAACCTTGAACCTTCGGGGCCAAGGACCATGAACCAAGAACCAGAAACCACGCCCCAAGAACCAGAAACTATGAACCACGGACTCTCCCTGGTCTCAACCTCAACCTTAACCTCTATCTCTGCCTTTACTTCCCCTTCCCACCGACCAAGGACCGCGGACTAAGGACAATGGACTGTGAATCTAGCTAGCAAGCGCATCTGCGTGACCGGCGGTGCCGGTTCCCTGGGCTCATTCCTGGTTGAGCGACTGAAAGACCGAGGCGTCCGCGATGTCTTCGTTCCGACCATCGAGGAATATGACCTTGTCCAACCCGAAGCTGTTCGCCGGATGCTCGACAACTCCCGTCCGGAGGTCATCTTCCACCTCGCCGCCCAAGTCGGCGGCATCGGGGCGAATCGCGAGCATCCTGCCGAGTTCTTTTGCGACAGTCTTCTGATGGGCACGCAACTCATGCACGAAGTCTGGCGTCGTGGCGTCGAGAAGTTCGAATATCTACGCACTGGCCTGAAGGGAAGAGCGTGAAGATAAGACAACTGGCATTCGGTTTCGCAACGTACATTCCGGGTGTCAGCCGTCTGGTTTACGGGCAGCCGACAGGAACCGCCTCAGCTCGATACTGCTACTCAGTGTGGCTGCGTCACCTCGTCATGGCACACGAAAACGGTCTTTGCCCGGCACCGCCGAGAGTGGTCGTCGAACTGGGTCCCGGGTCGTCATTCGGCGTAGGGCTGGCGGCGCTGCTTTCCGGCGCTGAGAAGTACCGTGCTCTGGACGCCACGCGGATCGCTTCGCGTCCAAGAAACCAGGAGGTCTTCGATGAACTGGTCGGACTGTTCAGGAGAAGAGAATGCATCCCTGATGAATCGGAGTTCCCGAGGGTAAAACCGACCCCACGGTCGTTCGCCTTCCCCACACAGTTGCTCCCTGACGATCTGCTGCGGAAAACACTCGACGAGGGCAGACTGGAGTCAATTAGAGCGTCCTTGAGAGACGTCGGGACTTCCGGGATGATCACCCACGCCGCGCCCTGGGTTGGCAGCAGCCTTGTCGAAGCGGGCTCAGCGGACTTTGTCCTGTCACAGGCGGTGCTCGAGTACGTCGAAGACTTAGCTGATACCTATCAGATGATGTTCACGTGGCTCCGTCCTGGAGGCTTCGTGTCCCACGAGATAGACCTCAGCTCCCATGGCATGACCAAGACCTGGGACGGCCACTGGTCATACTCGCAACTTGCCTGGAAGCTCGTGAAAGGACGCCGTCCGTACTTCCTGAACCGGCAGCCGCATTCAACCCACATTAGGCTTCTGTCAGAGGCTGGGTTCACACTGATCTGTGACGTCCGGATGCATGCGGAGCCAGCCCTGAACCGGGAACAACTGGCACGTCCGTTCAGGGACCTCGGTACCGAGGACCTGAACACCAGATCGGTCTTCGTGCAGGCAGTCAAGAGAGTGAACTAGTGAGGTCGGGAAGTGTGTCAGTACAGCAGTCCACAGAGGTCGATGTCGAACGGTTCGTCGCTTGGTACCGAAACTACTACGGCGAAGCAGGTTCAGGTCAAGGTAAAGGTCAAGGCTGATCAGATGACAAAAGACGGACGACGGTTGACGGGCCGGACCGGTCCCCAGTCTTCGGTCCCCGGTCTCCTCACGCCCTCAACCTTAACCTCAGCCTCCTCCTCAGCCTCTACCTCAGCCTCTACCTCTTGCTGTCCAATGTCCATGGACTTGGCTAGCAAACGCCACTGGGTCCCCGGCAAAGCAGACCCAATCGTCTACTGACATGCCCATCTCGTCGAGCGTAACTCTTGGACGGAACGTCAGCATACCCCAGCCCGACCTTGTAAACCTCTATGGCTGCACAATTGGCGACGATACGAAGATTGGCGCGTTTGTCGAGATTCAGAAGAACGCTGTCATCGGCGCGCGCTGCAAGATATCCTCGCACACTTTCGTCTGCGAAGGCGTTACGATTGAGGACGAGGTTTTCGTCGGCCATGGTGTTCTGTTCATCAACGACAAGCAGCCGCGCGCCTGCACCGACGGTCAGTTGCAGAGCGAAGCCGATTGGAGGGTTGTGCCAATCCTCGTGAAAAGGGGCGCGTCAATCGGCAGCGGCGCAGTCATCATGTGCGGAGTGACAATTGGCGAGAAGTCTGTGATTGGTGCCGGCGCAGTGGTAACAAAGGATGTGCCGCCCGGAGTTGTTGTTGCGGGAGTACCGGCCCGCCTTGTCAGGCAAGCAGATGTCCCCGGAAGGTAAGATGACCGCACAGGTCTTCCTGCTCGTGCTCGGGTCCGCTCTGCTGACGGCCTGCGCGAATCTGATGATACGTAATGGACTGGTTCTGGCCGGCGGGCTGGGCATTCAAGGTGACGGCCTCCCGGGGCTAGTGCTGCGTCTGGCGCGGCAATGGACGTTCGTGCTGGGCCTGTTGGCCTATGCCCTTGCCGCGCTCGTCTGGTTCCGAGTGCTCTCCGTTGCCGAGGTCAGTACCGGCTATCCCATCCTTGTCGGACTGACATTCGTCATGGTCAGCGTGGGCGCCGTATTGTGGTTCAGGGAGTCCATCAGCTTTCTGAAAGTCGCCGGGGTCGCTGTGATCCTGGTCGGAATCATGTTGGTCGTAAAAGCATAGGAGGTCAGATGCTCAGAATCGGAGTCATCGGTTACGGTTACTGGGGACCGAACCTAGTCCGCAATTTCCATGAGACCCCCGGGGCCCAGGTCGTCTGCGTGGCGGATAAGAATCCCCAGCGCCTTGACCTGCTGCGTTCACGCTATCCCGGTGTGAAGACGGTGAGGGACGAACAAGAGCTGTTCGCCAGCCCGGAGGTGGATGCGGTGGCTATCGCCACACCAGTCTCGACCCACGCCGACCTGACGATCGCCGCTTTGCGGGCTGGCAAGCACGTGCTGGTCGAGAAGCCGATGGCCGAAACCTCGGTGAAGTGCCGCACCATGATCGAAGAAGCCAAACGGGCTGGACGTACGCTGATGGTCGACCACACCTTTCCCTTCACCGGCGCGGTTCGCAAGATCAAGGAACTGATCCAGGCTGGCGAACTGGGCGAAATCTACTACTACGATTCAGTCCGCGTGAACCTGGGTCTGTTCCAGCACGACGTGAGTGTCATCTGGGACCTCGCGGTTCACGACCTGTCCATTCTCGACAGCATCCTCACGCAGAAGCCGGTCGCCGTTTCTGCGACCGGGATGAGTCACTTGAAGGGTCAGACCGAGGATATCGCCTACCTTACCCTGTACTTCGCAGGAAACACCATTGCCCACATTAACGTGAACTGGCTGTCGCCAGTGAAGCTGCGCCAGACCCTGATCGGCGGGAGCAAGAAGATGATTGTCTACGACGACGTCGAGCTTACTGAGAAGGTCAAGGTCTACGACAAGGGTGTCACCATCGAAACAGACCCGAGCAGCATATATGAGATGAAAGTCGGCTATAGGACCGGCGACATGTGGGCACCAAAGCTTGACGGCAGCGAAGCCCTGCGTTTGCTCGCACGCCATTTCCTGGAGTGCGTTGCCGAAGGTAAGACACCAATCACCAGTGCCGAATCCGGCTGCCGGGTCGTGCGAACTATGGAGGCGGCCACCGAGTCCATGGCAAAGCGCGGTGAGATGGTCAGCCTCGAACAGTAGCACAGGTAGAAACAATGACCAATTCCCATTTCCCAATTCCCAATCAAGCCCCAATGCCTGAATGCCTAACGCCAGACAACGGAGCAACTCCGAAGGACAAAGTACGAAGGACAAACCGGCGGGATCTTCCGCCTTGTTCCCTGTTGCCGCGTCCTTTGTCCTTGATGTTTCATCCTTTTCTCGTTGACTGGTTATTGGCGCTTGGTCATTCCCTGACGGAGTACACATGATCTCCTTTGTTGACCTGAAGGTTCAGTACCGAAGCATCAAGGACGAAATCAAGGTCGCGCTGGACGAGGTGCTGGAGAATACCGCCTTCGTCCTCGGCCCCGCGGTCGCGAAGTTCGAGGAGAAGTTCGCGACCTACTGCGGAACAAAGCACTGCGTCGCAGTCAACTCCGGGACCAGCGCCCTGCATCTGGCAATGCTCGCCGCCGGCGTCAAACGCGGCGACGAGGTAATCGCGCCGGCAATGACCTTCATCGCGACCGTGTCCGCCATCGACTACATTGGAGCGAAGCCCGTGCTGGTGGACGTTGACCCGGTGAGCTACTGCATGGATCCCTCCAAGGTCGAAGCAGCAATCACCCCACGTACCAAGGCCATCATGCCCGTGCACCTGTACGGCCAATCCGCTGATATGGACCCGATTCTGGACATCACACGACGGCGCAATCTGATTGTTATTGAGGATGCGGCACAGGCTCATGGAGCCGAGTACAAGGGACGGCGCTGCGGGAGTATGGGCGACATCGGCGGTTTCAGCTTCTACCCGGGCAAAAATCTCGGCGCCTACGGCGAAGGCGGGGCGGTCGTCACCAATCGTGATGACTTCGCCGAGACCGTGCGCATGCTGCGCGACTGGGGCCAGGAGAAGAAAGGCGTGCACGTGCTCAAAGCTTTCAACTACCGGATGGAGGGCTTCCAAGGCGCGGTGCTGGGCGTGAAGATGAACCATATTGAGGCCTGGACCGAAGGCCGACGCCGAGCGGCTGCGATCTACAACCGTTTGTTGCGCGATGTCCCCGGCATTGTTCTGCCAGCCGAGATGCCCTATGCCCGTCACGTCTATCACGTCTACGGCATCTTTGTGAGGAACCGGGAAGCGGTTGCCCGCAAGCTCCAGGAAGCCGGCATCGGAACGAACGTGCACTATCCGAACCCGATTCACCTGCAGCCGTGCTTCGCCGAGCTGGGCCACAAGCGCGGCGATTTTCCCAACGCCGAGCGCCTCGCCGATGAAGAACTCTCCCTGCCGATGTATCCGGAACTGACTGACGGGCAGGTCGAACAGGTCAGTGCGGCCCTCGCTTTGGCTACCATTCCGTGACCAGCGTGGATCGACGGCCCGGTCTGAACCCTCGGCGGATGTTGTCCCTTGTCGAAGCGACAATCAAGCGATGTCAGCTCAATCTCTCGGACACGGTGGTGCTGACTGAAGCAGCCACCGGGGCATATGTTGTCACCCCGGTTATCGCAGCACTGGCCGGTGCCAAGCAGGTTTATGCCCTCACTCGGGACACGTCCTACGGCACAATAGACGACGTGAGGCAGGAAACCATGGCGCTGGCGGAATTGGCCGGGGTCGCCGGGCGATGCGAACTCTGCACCGAGAAGACGGAGGACATGCTCGCTGCCGCCGACGTCGTAACCAACAGCGGCCATCTACGTCCGATTGACCGCAATTCGGTGAAACGGATGAAGGCGGGATCCGTGATTCCGTTCATGTATGAGTCTTGGGAGTTTCGGGCGGGAGACGTTGACCTAGCCGCCTGCCGGGAGAAGGGAATTCAGGTAGCGGGAACGAACGAACAACATCCGGCGGTTGACGTTTTCTCCTACCTCGGTGAGATGGCGGGCAGGCTGCTCCAGGATGCTGGAGTCGCCGTGCACGGCGCGAACGTTGCGCTGCTCTGCGACAATGCTTTCGCTGAGCCCATCGAACGGGGCCTTCGAGCCGCTGGCGCAACAGCTACAACGTCCGCAGCGGTACTCCCGCTGCTTGGCACGGAACGTTGTGATGCGCTGCTGGTTGCATTGACACCGGTACCATCATCTGCCATCAGCGCGGCCGACGCCGCACAGTTCCTCTCCCGGTTTCCTGAGGCAGTGGTCGTGAGATTCTACGGGGATCTGGACATAGCGATGTTCCGCCGGCTGGGACTGCCACTTTGGCCTGACCGCGCTGTGCCACCGGGACATATGGGCATTCTGCCCTCGGTGATAGGGCCGGAACCGATAGTCCGCCTGCAGACCGGCGGGCTCAAGGTCAGTCAAGTCCTCCTGATACCCGAGGGGCGCCGCACGGCCGAGGACCGGGCATTCATACAGCCGATGACGGTTTGAGCGAGGAGTGTCTGGGATGCGCTTGAGTACTCTGAAGGACCTGGTCGGCGGTGAGGTTGCCCGCGATGGCGAGTTTTTGTCACTCGGATTGCTCTCCCATCGGGCAGACCGACTACTAGTCACCTTCTACGACCGGAAGTACACGGACGAACTGATAGCGAACGAGCATATCGCGTGTGTGCTTACGACTTCCGAGCTGGCGGCACTTGTGCCTGAGTATGCTGGATTGGCAGTCTGTCCGGATCCAATGTCCGCGTTTTACCACGTTCACGAATACCTGTTGAGACACACCGACTTCTACTGGCGCGACTTCAAGACAGAGATATCACCCGATGCCGCCATCCATCCTCGGGCGTACGTGGCACCGATGAACGTTCGGGTGGGATGCGGCGCGATTGTAGAACCCAATGCGACGATCCTCGAACACTCGATCATCGGCGAGGACGCGGTAATCAGGGTCGGTGCTGTTGTCGGGTGCGACGACCTGGAATCCAAGCACGTCGACGGCAAGCGCGTCGTTGTCCCTCATGCAGGAGGCGTATTCCTCCACGATCGCGTCGAGCTTCAGGTGAACAGCCTTGTCGCTCGGCCCGTTTTCGGTGGCTTCACTGAAATCGGTGAGGATACCAAAATAGGCGCGCATGTACACATCGCTCACAATGTCTGCATCGGACGGTCCTGTTACATAGCTCCGTGTGCCATAATCTGTGGGAGCACCACAATCGGCGATCACGTCTGGATAGGCCCTAACGCTTCAATATCCAGTGAACTGCATGTAGGAGATAGAGCGCATATCACGCTGGGAGCCGTTGTGACAGAGGACGTGCTTTCAGGTCAGCGTGTGTCCGGCAATTTCGCAATTGACCACGATAAGTTCATCAAGTTCGTGAAGAGCATAAGATAGGTGACACGTCGATGAGCACTGACCAGCGAGACCCTGTCATCTCAGTCGTCACGCCGGCCTTCAACGAGGAATCATGTCTGCCTCTGCTGTACGATCGTCTTTGTGCCGTCTTTGATGCAAGTTCCTCGGCGCGAAGCGGTGTCGGCAGGTGCAACTGGGAATGGGTGGTCGTGGATGATCACTCCCGCGATCAGAGCTTCTCCGTGGTCAGTGGCATTGCACGACGTGACGCGCGGGCAAGATGTTTGCGTCTAGCACGCAACTCAGGTTCGCACACGGCGGTGCTGTGTGGCATGCACCACGCACGGGGCGATTGTGCAGTGGTAATGGCCGCAGACCTCCAGGACCCACCGGAGACGATTCCCTTGCTGATTGACAAATGGAAGGCCGGCGCCGACGTCGTCTGGGCGGTGAGAGAGGAGAGACTCGGCGAGTCTAGGCAAACGCTGCTGTTCGCACGCCTGTACTACTGGTTAATGCGGAGAGTCGTCGGCTTACAGAGTATCCCTGAGCACGGGGCCGACTTCTTTCTGATCGACCGCAAAGTGATAGACGCAGTGGGGCGCTTCACGGAGACCAACACAAGTATCATGGCCCTGCTGAACTGGATGGGGTTCAAGCAGGACAGCGTGAGCTATGTCAAGCAAGGCCGAACGCACGGTCGCTCAGGATGGACGTTGGCGAAGAAGGTGAAGTTGCTCCTGGACTCCGTCACTTCGTTCTCATTCCTCCCAATCCGCATCATGAGCTTCGCCGGCTTCTGCCTTGCACTGCTGGGCTTTCTGTACGCGCTAGTGGTCATTGTGAACGCGATTCTCAGAAGACCCGTTCAGGGCTACCCATCGCTGATGGTAGCCGTGCTCGTCATAGGTGGCATGCAGATGCTCATGATGGGCGTCCTGGGCGAGTATCTCTGGCGTACGCTTGACGAATCGCGCCGACGCCCGCGGTTCCTCATTGAGGAAACCACCGAGAAGGGCGACGGAGCCGAGAGGCCGTCGGAAGAAGAGAACCTGCATGGCAAGCCCTGAGCATTCCCGTTGCCTCGTGACCGGCGGGGCTGGGTTCATCGGTTCGGAGCTCGTACGCCAGGCCGGGAGCGCCGGATGCGATGTCACCATCGTCGATAACCTAGTCAACGGCAAGCGTGAGAATGTCATCGAGGTGCTTGGCGACAAAGTGCGGCTGGAGGTTGCCGATATCCGTAACGCCTCAATGATGGGCCGTCTCCTGCAGAAAGTGGATGTCGTTTATCATCTGGCATGCCTCGGAGTCCGGCACTCAATCCATTCACCGGAGGAGAACCACGAAGTCAACGCGTCGGCCACGCTGGCGTTGCTGATCCGGGCACGTGAAGCGAAGGTGAAGCGCTTCGTGTACGTTTCCAGTTCTGAGGTCTACGGAACCGCGCAGACAGTCCCAATGAGCGAGGACTATCCGCCGAGCCCCAACACTGTCTACGGTTCGTCGAAACTGGCCGGAGATTGCTACACACGCGCGTTCTGGAGAACGCACGGATTCCCAACGGTGGTCGTGCGTCCCTTCAACTGCTACGGTCCGCGCAGTCACCACGAAGGTGACAGTGGCGAAGTGATTCCCAAGTTCCTTTTGAGGACAATGGCGGGAAAGCCGATGGTCATCTTCGGTGACGGAAGCCAGACCCGCGACTTCACCTACGTAGAAGATACCGCTCGAGGAATACTGCTCGCCGGCACGATGGATGCAGCAGTTGGG
>JAPLUO010000486.1 GCA_026397595.1 Caldifarciminota bacterium | reverse complement strand
GTTTGCTGCTACAACTGACTTTTCTCCTGCTTTTCGTGCCGAATCTCATCGGCGAGGTGAAACGGCGACAACGTCTCGTTTTCCCCGCGTCAGCTCGGGGTCGCGTGCCCCAGACCCCCGGTTTCCGGCCGGACTTCTAGTTGGCCCGCCACGCCCTGCTTATCCCCGACTTCGCGGTCTATCGCCAGCGCCTCCTCGGCGTACTTCAGCGCCTTGTCGGGTTCGCGACTAGCCTTGTAGATGAGCCCGATGTTGCCTAGTTGGCTCGCCACGCCCCGCTTATCCCCGACTTCGCGGTCTATCGCCAACGCCTCCTCGTAGTACTTCAGCGCCTTGTCACGTTCGCCCTCGGCGTAGTAGGTATTCCCGATGTAGCCGAGGTCGGTCGCCACGCCCCGCTTATCCCCGACTTCGCGGTCTATCGCCAGCGCCTCCTCGTAGTACTTCAGCGCCTTGTCGGGTTCGCCCTTGTCGCTGTAGATGAGCCCGATGTTGCCGAGGTCGATGGCTTCTTCTCGTTTGGCACCCAACTCCTGGAAGACCTTCAACGCCTGCTCGTAGTACCTTAACGCCTTGTTGGGTTCGCCCGTGCTGCTGTATATGCTCCCGATGCTGCCCAGGACAGTCGCCACGCCCTGCTTATCCCCGACTTCGCGGTATGTCGCCAGCGCTTCGTCGTAGTACTTCAGCGCCTTGTCGGGTTCGCCCTTGTCGCTGTAGATGAGCCCGATGTTGCCGAGGCCGCCCGCCACGCCCCGCCTATCCCCGATATCGCGGTGAATAGCCAGCGCTTCCTCGTGGTACTTCAAGGCTTTGTCCAGTTCACCCTTGGTCCGGTAGGTCAGCCCGATGTTGCAGAGAGCGTACGCCACGCCCTTCTGATTCCCCATGTCGCGGGCCATCGTCATCGCTTGCTCGAGGTACTTTAGTGCCTTGTCGGATTCGCCCTTGTCATGGAAGATGACGCCAATGTCGCCGAGGGCAGCAGCCCTCCCCATCCTGTCTCCAGAGCGCTCTGCCAGCCGGGCCGATTCCTCGAGATTCATGAGCGCTTCGTCCAGACGGCCCGGCGTGTAGTGGCACTGCCCGGTCAGGTTGAACAGCGCTACAAGCTGTGTCCCCTTGGCCTCCTTCATGGCCTCCCGGAAGCACTCGATTGCCTCGTCCCACTTGTACGCATTCATGGCGACACGTCCGAGTTCGTACGGCCTCCTGACCGCAGGCTCGGACGTCGGCAACCGGTCGAGATACCCCAGCATGGGCCAGATATCGTCCCCCCAAGACAGAGAAAACAGGAGCATGGCCACGATGGTCGCCGGCCGGAGGAATGCCACAGCCGACGTGAGACGCAGCCGCCGTCCTCGACTCATCTGGATGCCAAGTATCTTGCGCACTTGCCGCCAGTCTAGCTACTTCTAGCCCTCAGTCAATCCCGGGAGTTCGGGGACACGCGAACCCCTGCCGGGCCGACGCGCGTTCGTCTCCCCTGGAATTCCGGTGACATTGGAATTCCGGTGACATAATAAACGGGAAAATGAGAGACACTTCCCCATTTTTCGCTCGGAATCGCGTCAAGGCCAAACGGACATCCGTGTCCATCGTCAGTAGCATAGCCGGGCCGGGATGGAAGTCAAGCTGAGGAGAGAGGTCGAGTGCTCAAGTGGTCCAGTGGTCGAGTGCGCAGGGAAAGGGAACAAAGGATAGAGGGATAGAGGGATGGAGGGACAAAGGGATGGAGGGATGAAGGGAACTCCATGTCCATGAAGGCCATTCACTCGGTCGTGCTCCACGAAGCACCGGTCCCGGCGAGCGCGCCGCGGCGAGGCTCGTGCTGCTCCTCCGGTCAATGGCCTTTCAGCAGCTCCGCCAAGTCTTTGGTTTTCGAGTAGACCCACGCTGCGCCGTCGCGGGCGAACTGGGCTTCCTCTTGAGTGAAGAGCTGTTCGTAGTAGAATGCCGCCGGGTAATTCCGGTAATTCCGGGTAATTCCGGGGTAATTCCGGGGACATAATAAACAATTCTATTCCCGTCAAGGCCGGGTGGGGTTCACCCATCATTGACGGTATGGGTAATTCCGGGGACATAATAAACAATTCTATTCCCGTCAAGGCCGGGTGGGGTTCACCCATCATTGACGGTATTGTAGACGCGGCGGGACCGGATGTCAAGACGACTGGTCGTCGGCGGGCGGAGGCGTGTCTCGTTCGCTCGGCAGCATCGTACATCGTCGGTCGTCGTTCGGATACGAGGGAACGTCGTACGAATCAACGTTGTACGATTCCGGGTCGGGGACGAAGGGGATTTCGGGGATAAGATGCACAATTCAAGATCCGTCAAGGCGGGGCGGAAAGAGGCGGGCTTGGTGGCTGGACCAAGACCAGCCAATGTTGCGCGCACGCAGGCGGATCTGCTTGCGGACCGCTTCGAAGGGACGCGGCGGCGGGGCGGTTCGCCCGCGACGAGCGCGCATCCGGGCGAGGTCCCTCCGGCACAGGGTCACGGCCGGAGTCAGATTACGATATCGGCCCTCGGCCATGGCGCTGGCATAGCGGTCGAATGCGGCCCTCTCGGCCCTGGTGTAACGCACACGCCGCGGACTGAGCCCGGCCTTCCGGGCTTCTTTCACCAGCTTCTTGCAGACCCCGTTCACAGTGCGCGTCACGTTCGACCAGCCAACGCCCCGGTCCGACCTGCGCAGCCGCCCAAAATCCCGGACGCACGCCTCCGTCGCCTCGCGCGCGGTCAGAAACCGGCCGCGCAGAAGGCCTTGAACGTGGCGCCTGAGCACGCGATACTCGGCTTCCGTCCAACCCGTCCGACGACCATACAGCCGCCTCCCGCGCGTCTGCTTCCGGATGTAGGAACGCAACACTTCCAGCGTCCTGGTCGCGTGAAGGGGCGGCGCGTCCGGGTCATGGCGCCGCAACTGCGTCAGCCGCGCGAGGCAGTCCCTGGCCGCACCTCTTACCGTCGTATGCTCGCCGGCGAGCAGCGCGCGGACGGCCGCGTCCATTATGCGCCTCTCGCGGGCGGACCAGACGGTCTGGACGCCGTACGGCATAGCCGGCTATCCGGCGAGGTCCCCGGAGGGCGGGACGTCGTCGTCGGGCAATTCCGTGGACATAATAATCAATTCCATACCCGTCAAGGCTGGACGACCTTGTGCTGACATAGGCTGCATCTTAAGACGGCGGCAGATGTTTGTCAAACGCGCGGGCAAGACGGCTGACAGCCTACGGCTCACGGCTTGCGGCTCCGACGACGGGCAGGCTTCGTTGGCGGCTTGTCGCGGGCAACGGGCGGTTCACCGAGTATGTCCGCGGGCGTTTTTCTGCCCCGTTGGGTTCGGTCGAAGTCGGTGTCGAAGCTCACGAGCGTCAGGTTGTGCTTCTCCGCTGCCACATACTGATAGGCGTCGTCGAAGTCGAGTCTGAAGCGTTCCGTTGCCGTCACTACCCGTTCGATGTCTTCCGGACCGAGCCGCACGAGCACTACCGTCTGGTCGCTGATTGTGTCGCGCACGAACTTCAGCAGCAGGTCTTTCTTGGCCAGTCGAATGAGCGTTATGCCGATGCTGTAGAATGCGAATTCGGTCAGGCAGTACTGCGCGGGCGAAGTCTGGTCCAGAAAGCGGCCGACTTCCTCGGACCGCTCCTGGTCAAGCAGTCGCTCCAGCCACACATTCGTGTCAACGAGAAACACGGTCAGTCACCCCACCACTCTAGGGCCTTCTTCTGAAGCTCAAGCGATGTGTACTTGTCCCGGAACTCACGGAGTCCGCCCGCCCAATCCTGTCGGAGCTTCCGTCGCGGACGAGGAACCCGGTTCTCCCGGAGGAATTGAGCAAAGTCCCTGACCTCGGACTGCAACTCCTCAGGCAGTTCCTTTGTCGCTTCGACCACTTCATCGAGTGTCTTCACATTTCACCTCGCGTTTGCCGAGTCAACATAGCCTCTTTTCGCCGCCGAATCAAGCGCGGACTCAGAGGAATTCGGGGGCACATCATCTCGATTCCGTCAAGGCCGGACGGGATTCAGATTCCATCGCGGGTCTGTTCGCTCACGGCCATCACATTTCCGACTGCCGATTGGCGATTGCCGATTTGCAGAACACGGGGCGTCTTCACTTGTCCGACTGCGGCTTGTCGCGGACGACGGGCGAGCGTTCCCGGGCGCGGAGTTCGGCCATGATTCTGCGGCCGCGGGCCGTGGATTCCTTGAGGTCGTCTTCGACGCTGATGCCCTTTTCGCGGCGCAGCCTCTCGCGGTCGGCCCGCATCTTGTGCAGCCAGTCCATCCAGTCCAAGCCATCAATCTTCATAGCGCAACGCCTCCTCTGGAGTCCTGATACTCACCAGTGGGTAGCCTTCGCGCAGATTCACCGAGTTCAATCTGCGCTCGGCCCATTCGTTTGCGAGATGTTTCAGGTTCAGTGTAACCAGCAGGCCTACGCCCGCGACTGAAGCACTTGCGACATGCCGGGCGTCGGCCGAGTAGTCTTCGGGGATTATCTTCTCGGCGAGGTAGGATGCGGCCAGTCGTCTGACCTCGTCCTCATCAAGGGTCAGTTCGTCAACGTGCTCAAGCAGGTCCAGCAGCTTCGCACGAAGCGGACCTGCAGTCGCGGCTAGTTCGTCCGCCGTTACCGGCGATGTTACGGCACTGAGAATCCCCAGGTCTATCTGGTCAAACAACGTGCGGACGGCCTCTCTGCGGGCGGCGTTCCGCGGCTCGTCATCGAAGTAGAAGCCGAATATCGATGTTTCCAGGTAGAGCAGCGGCCTGTGTTTCATCCGGTCAGCATAGCAGGCTCTGGGCTGTTGTCAAACGGCAAGGGGTGCCCTTGCAGACAGGACGCAGAGAGATTTCTCGACTTCGCTCGAAATGACAAACAGCGCAGGAACCGGACGGCGGTCAGGAGCTGACGTCGACACCGAACAGGGTCGTGGCGATGGCGCGGAGCGCGTCGCCGTCGAGTGAGTTGGCTTCGTACAAGTCAATAAGGTCTGACGCGGCCATGGCGAGGGACTTGGCTGTGTAGTTGCGGGAGAGGCGGCCGAGTCTCTGGGCAAAGGCAAAGTAGGCGACAAACTGGGCGCCGGGAATCGCGCGCGCGGCCAGAATCGGCCTGAGCCTATCGGCAATCTGCGCCGCTTGAGCAGAGCCGGCTTTCTGTTTGGCAGCCTGCTCTTCAACCTTGCCGGAGCGAGCACGGGAGGCACGGCCTTTCTTGAGCGCCTTTTCGTAGGAGCCTTGCGACCTCGGCCCGCGCCTCTTTCCGAGAGGCGAAGTCTTTGACCGGGGTTCGCCGTAGCCGAATTGCTCGAGGCGCAGGAAGCAGTCGCCGAGCAGTTCCTGCAGGAGTACGGGCGCGAAGCCGAAGTTGGCCCATTTACGGATGGCGAGCTCAAGCGCATTGACCAGCGGCTCGCCGGTCTGGGTGCGGAACGCCTTCAGCAGTTCCCACACGAAGCTGCGGTACATGTTCCGTTCGTGGATGTCCACGCCGCCGGCGTTGATGCGGTTCTTCACCCTTGCCTCGACCAAGCGCCAGACCTTGGCGTGGCTCATGCCGAATACGAGCAGGACCCAGTCATAGGTGCGAATGCGGCTGAATACGGCCTGGGTTTCGGCGGTCAGAGGCAGCGGTCTCATGCGGCCTTGCCTTGCGAAAGCCGATGCACGAAAAGGCTGCTCGACGACTCGCGCCGACTGGGCATAACACCTGTATTATCCGCGGTTTGGGACAATGTGCAAGCCGCGCGATTCAAGGGTAGGGGCCACTGGGAGGGTGACTTGTTAATAGACTCTGCAATAGACTGAATCAGAGACTCAGAAAGAAACTCTGTCGGAGATTCTGTGAGAGACTTTCTGATAGATTCTGTCGTAGACTCGAACAGAGACTCTGTCGAAGACTTCATCGGAGATTCTGTCGTAGATTCAGACATAGACTTTCCGATAGACTCAAAGATAGATTCTGTCGTAGACTCAGACAGAAACTCAGAAATAGACTCTGATAGAGACTCTGACAGATACTCTGTCGTAGATTCTGTCGGAGATTGAGTCAGAGACTTTCCGTGGTATTCGTTCTGTAATTCTGTCAGGGGCTTTCAAACGCCGGCTAGCGGGCGGCGTGCAGGTCCCGCTGCCCGCAGAACTGCTGCCGCACAGGCACTATGCCCGATGGTCAATGTCGCTGGACAGGGCTCTGGCCATCTCCTACACTTAGACACCATGGGCAGAATCCTCTGTATTGACTTTGGCAAGCGCCGGACCGGCGTCGCGGTTTCGGACATCACGAAGACCATCGCCCAGGGCCTGCCGACAATCGAACACAAAGACGAACAGCACCTGCTCAAAGCTCTGCGACAAGTCATCAGTGAGCAGGAAGTGGATGAGGTCGTTTTCGGGCTGCCTTTGGCTCAATCCGGCAAGCCGAGCAAGCGGTCGGAACAGGTTCGGTCCTTTGCCGGGCAACTGAAGAAGGCAACCGGCCTGCCGGTGGAGTTCCACGACGAGCGGTTCTCCACGGTGCGCGCAGCGCACGTGCTTGAACGTACGTACTTCGATCCCGAAAAGAAGGTACACCACCAGCCGCGCATCAGCCACGGCGCGCCGAAACACAAGCGGGCCGTGGACCGAATCGCCGCCACTATCATCCTTGAGGACTTCCTCGCATCCCGGAGCTAGGACATTCAACCACAAAGACACAAAGACACAAAGGGTCGCCCGAAGGCAGAAGGCAGAAGTCCCCAGCGTACCTCGACTCTGGCGTTTTGCCTTTTGGCTTTTGGCTTTTGCCTTTTGACTTGCGTCCTCCCGTCCTCCTGCTCGGCGCCGCAGCCGACCGGCCGGCGCATTGACGTAGACATCCGACCGGAACTAAGCACTAGCTCTCTCGCCGACACGCTGGCCGCGAAGCACATCATCGCTAACCGGGCTCTATTCCACTTCTACTCCTGGTACTACAACTACGCGCCGCGCATCCGGCCGGGCCGCTACCGTCTGCCGGTCGGCACCGGGGAAAGGCGCGCGCTCAAGTTGCTGTCCGGCGAGGAGCCAGCGCTTGTGCTGATGACGATCCCCGAAGGCTACACGATGAACCAGATTGCCGCCGCGCTTGAGGAACGCGGCATCTGCCCGGCGGATAGCTTCCTTGCCGCCTGCGCCGACACCAACCTGCTCAGGGAGTTCTCCGTGCTCGCGCCCACGGCCGAAGGCTATCTGTTTCCGGAGACCTACGAATTCCTGTCCAACTCGCCGCCCGGCGATGTTGTGCGCCGCCTGCTTCGGCAGTTCTCGTCAGTCTTCGCCGAACTCCGGACCCCGACCCCTGACCCCCGACCCCTGACCCCTTCGCAAACCGTAATTCTGGCGTCGATCGTCGAGCGAGAAGCGAAGGTGCCGGAGGAGTTTCCGCGCATCGCCGGCGTTTTCATGAATCGGCTCAGGCGTCGAATCCCGCTCCAGTCCTGCGCCACGGTCGAGTACCTCCTGCCCGAGCGCAAGGGAATCCTCACCGTGGCCGACACGAGAATCGAGTCGCCGTACAACACCTATCTCCATGCGGGCCTGCCGCCCGGCCCGATCTGCAACCCCGGACGTCGAGCGCTTGCGGCCGCGCTCAATCCTGAACGGCACGACTATCTCTTCTTCGTCGCCCGCGGTGACGGCACGCACATCTTCTCCCGCACTCTGGCCGAGCACGCGGCCGCGACGCGTCGAGTTCTACGCGACAACTGACCAAACCCCGCCCCCCAAATCCGACATTGAACCACAGAGCACGCAGATGACACGAAATGTCACCCCGACGCCGAGGAGGGGTCTCGGCCGGCGAAGTCAGAAGCGAGAAGGGCGGAGACGGAGAGGACTATCCACAGATTTCATAGCGCGGCCCCAGAGGGCCGCAACCAAACTTGACAGATAGGGGCGCTCCCTCTTTGATAGAGTGTCAGTAACTATTGGGTCCGATCACTCTGAAAGGAGCGCCCGTG
>JAPLUO010000493.1 GCA_026397595.1 Caldifarciminota bacterium | reverse complement strand
TCACGATGCGAGGGGAGCGAGGCTGGGACCACGAAGCGATGACCATATCGATGGCGACCAAGCCGCTTAAAGGCCGTAACCTCAGACTACTCGTACCCCACAATCCCTGGTGGCTGGGGGAGTAAAGTGCATACCCACTTTACGATTATAGCTGCCGCCTTCGCGGGCTGTATCGCTGCGTTGTCCGCAGAATTACAGCCGTCAGTCAGATTTTCCCCCTACCTGAGCGTAGACTACGGTAGAGGGAGCACGTTCTGGACGAGCACTCCGATTTGGGAAGACGAAGGGCTGGTCTTTTCCGGCTTCGGAGTCAACGGTGGCGGCCGCCTCACGTTGACGTCCGGCAGGCTCTTCACGTTCGCGCAATTGGATTTCGTCAACCTTAACAACCTATTCACGCACGATAGCGTCGTCGCATTCATGGTAAGCCAGTCGGCTGGCTGGACAGCGGACGAGTTGACTTTGGACGCAGGATTCCACTACTCAGAGTCGTTCAACCGAGACCGTAGCGGGCTTTATCCCATCCATCGGATGTATGCAGGATACGCCGAGGCGCGCGAGAGCCTCGGCAGGTTCGACTTCGGAGTCAACGCGTGCCTTCTACACCGAGAGGGTATCGTCACTATCGAGACTGACCTCGCGTTCTCGATAGATGCGTCCTATCACTTCGCCTGGTGCGCACCGTACGTAGGCGTCGGCCGGACCTCGCGAAGGATATGGAAATCTGAGCACGAATACTATATGGGCGGGCCGTCCGGCAGTCCGTTGTATGCCTCTGCCGGAGTCTGCATCACACCGTTTGGCCACACCTCGGACTTCCAGGCGAGGATGCTAATACCGAGGCGCGTTACCCACTGGGGCCCTTACGTAGGCCGGTAGGAACGCCCCGCCCTAGGAGTCCGGCCGAAAACCCCGTTTGAGGCCGCACCTCGGCAGACCGGAGATCGCGTAACCCCTTGATTTTTCAAGCCTGGCACAATAGTTGCATTTGCGACCGAGTGGCTTTTCGGCCGCGCTCCTAGGAACCCAGAGCATACCACGAAGGAGGAAGTAGGTGGTGGAGATACCAGCGGAGAAACCGAAGATTGACATGGTCTACGTGCCTTCCGATGATGTCGTGGCCCGAGATATCGAGGGCGAGTTGATCATCGTACCGCTCGTGGCGGGCATCGGTGACATGGAAGACGAGATCTTCACACTGAATGACACCGGCAAGGACATCTGGTGCAGGCTGGACGGCAAGACCACGCTGGCCGGAGTCGCCAAGGCCCTTGCCGCGGAATACAGCGCCCGACCGGATGAGATCGAGAGCGATGTGATCGGACTGGTCGAGGAGCTGGTCCGGAGGAAGATGCTGGTTGCCAAACCGGGCGACTGACAGGCGGGAGGTCCCGAGTCTCAGGCAGCGCAAAGGGGGCGAACTCCGTCTCTCCGGGCCTGCGCTCGTTGACTTGATGCGGGCCGTCTTGGCCCGGGGCCGGTTGTTCCGGTTCTGCGCGAAAGGTTGGAGCATGTCCCCATTCATCAGAGATGGAGACGTCATCACTATCGCACCTTCCGGCCGCAAGCCGAAGGCTCCGGGCTGCGGCATCGGACAGGTCGTGGCTTTCGTCTCCCCGGTGAACGAGAGGCTGGTCGTGCACAGGATCATTGGTCGGCACCAATCCCGCTTTCTCATCCAGGGCGACAATCTGCCGGGACCGGGTGCCGACCTGATTGACCGGGACGATATCCTCGGGCGAGTAGTCCGGGTCGAGCGCGGCGGGAAGCGCGTCTGGCTCGGACTCGGTCCGGAGCGCTATGTCATCGCGGTCCTTTCCCGGACAGGACTGCTCCTCCCAGTTCGGTGGCGGGCCAGCGCGCTGACCCGCTTCCTGAGGAGGCTGCGGGACGATGACAACTGACCGCAGCGATTCGTCCTTCATCCCTCTGAACCGTGAGCGGCTGAGAGACGATTTCAGGTATCAAGAACGACCCACCGAATGGCTGCTGGACTGCCTGCGCGCGGGTGCAGGGGACAAGAAGACCGCGCGGCTGGGCCGGCTTTCGGAGTCTGATTGGCGCCAAGTGCTCGATGCCGCGACGCGACACGCTGTAACTCCGCTGCTCTACCATCGGCTGAAGCCCTTGGCGTCAAGCTGCAACGTGCCGCTGGGCGTATTGCAGAAGCTCCGCGTTGTTTGTGTGGCCAATGCCGCGAGGAACATGAAGACGCTCCATGCGCTCGGGGAGGTGCTCACTGCGCTGCAGCAAGCGGGCGTGCCGGTAATCGTCCTGAAGGGAGCATACCTGGCCGAAGCCGTCTACCCCAACATCGCCCTCCGTTGGATGGTCGACGTTGACCTCATGGTTCCGAGTGCGGAACTGCCAAGGGCGCAGGCCGTTCTGCTCGACATGGGCCGCGGTCATCAACAGCCTGAGGAGATCGAGTCGTACTGCAGGAGAGAAAAACACCTTCCACAGGTCTTCATTCGTGGCCTTAGGATCGAGCTTCACTGGACCATCGCCTCCCCAGCCGGACCGGTCAGAGTAGATGCTGCTGGTCTCTGGGACAGGGCGCACCCGGCTGCGATAGCGGGTGTCGAGGTGCTTGCGTTGTGCCCTGAAGACCTCTTGCTGCACATATGTCTACATGTCTGCTATCAACACGGTCTCGAAGTGGGGCTGCGTTCCTTCTGCGACATTGCCGAGACGACACACCGCTTTCGCGACAAGATGGACTGGGCGCAGGTCGTACACTCGGCTCGCGAGTGGGGCGCGACAAGATATGTGGGTCTGACGCTCCATCTTGCCCGAAGCATGTTAGGTGCGGGAGTGCCGGATGATGTCCTTGAGCGGTTGGTCCCCGGCGGCCTTGACCAACGCCTAATCGAGACGGCGAGGCAATCCGTTCTCGCCCAGACCGGGTACGGCCCGTGGGTGCCTCTTTTCCGCCTGCGGGGCGCGAGGTCCATTGCTGATAGGGCAAAGCTGTCCTGGCGACGAGTCTTCCTTTCCCGCGGCGAGATGGCTGCGATTCATCCCGCGTCCCGCGAGTCGAAGCACCTCTGGTTCTACTACGCGCTGCGAGTCAGGGATGTTATCCGGAACTACTGGTCCCACACAGTTAGGCGGGGACGACTGATGATGCGGAGTCGCGGACGCGACTGGAACGCCGCGCTTTTCAATTGGCTGGACTCAGGAAAGCCCTAGCGCAAGCGCAGGCCCAAGAGACCGGGGACCGAGGACCGGAGACCGCCAAGCCAAGGAATAGGGGGAAAGTGGCAATGGCAAAGGACGGAAGCGGAGAGGAGAACCGCAGATTGCGCAGATGTCGTCACTGGGGATTCGCGGCTCCGCCGCGCTTGGTCGTTGCTGTCACCTGCGACCTGCCAACTGCAAACTGGAAACTCGCGTCTGCGACGCGTCTGCCATCTAGATTCTGGCTTCTGGCTTCGCCTGCCGTCGCGCGGGCGCTCCGAGGCTGAAAGCTGTGAGCTGGTGGCTGCCGGCTGCAGACCGCCACGCTCGTAGGCCAGCAGGCTTGGTCGTGTGCTCCGATATGTCTACATATTACGGAGAGCATGAAATACTGGACAGTTCTTGATGTCACCCTGAGCGCAGCGAAGGGTCTTTGCACTCGAAGATTCTTCGGCGTCGAACGCCTCAGAATGACAAACATTTCCTGCTCTCGTTAGTATGTCATCTATTGACACGATTCGCGTCATAAAACAGAAGCAGCCTGCATTTCCGCATGGTTTCGTCCAGTGGCCGTCCGGGAAAGCAGCAAGTTGTCGGTTGTTTACTCACCTCTTCTGGCCCATTCTGCGTCAGAAGGAGACAGGGCGCGGGCAATAGATCTTCCGCAGCGAGTCTATCGCTCCCGGCTTGTTCTGGATTGCCTCTCGTCTAACGTAGTCGCCGGACTTCATGTCGAGTCCGTGTGCCTGGCTTATCCAGCTATCTTCCCACTCGCCTATGGGCGCGTAGTCCCTCCTGAACCTCGCGTCAGCATCCAGATTCGCCGCGTACGTCCAACTTTCATGTGTAGCTATGAACGTGGGTCTTGCGTCCTCAAACACGTACTCGTAGAATGACTTCGAATCTCGGCCCAGCGTCTGGGCAATGTGCTTGTCGGTCAGCCCTCCTAGGTCGTACACTCGCAGATTAGAGTAGTACAGCACTCCGCCCACGTCCGGGACGAGGATTGACGCACTGGTCATTCCTAGGAATGACGCGTAGGCGTTGAACCGAGTACCGAAGTCAGCAGCAACGATATCAAAGGGAACCGGCTTATGCGCGATGAAACGGCGAGTGCGGACTGCGAAGAAGGCCACATTCGAGGCAAGGAGTGCTCCAATAAGCAGTGCAGACCGCAACGGGACTGCCCTGAGGGGCATAGCGGGCCAAAGTCTCGCTTTGGTTCGTTCCGCCAGCAGCAGTAACCAGAGGTAGAATGGTGCAAAGAAGGGCGTGGCAAAACGGAACTCGGGCCACCAATCGCGGGGAAGGAGAATGTACACAAGGGCCGCGACACCCAGCCGCATGGCTTCCGGTCAAGGACCGGTTATTGACAAGCCACATGGTGGTGAATATCAAGCAGACCGTCAGCGGGCCCGCGAGTCCCCAGCCTACACTCCAGAGTAGACCGTAGGACTTCTCATAGATGGTGGGACGCATGAGGACAAGAGTCCCGAGATCTGGTCCGCCTTTGACGTGGTACGTGTGTGGTAGTATGTCCTTGAAGTAGTGCACTCGGAAAACTACGAACACTGCCAGCAGGACGGCGAGTATTGAGAAATACACGAGGCAGTCAGCGCCTGCACGCTTTGCGGGTTTGTGTCCGGGAACTGCGCTCAGTAGAGCAAGAACCGGGAAGACGAGCGCGTAGAGCAAGCCATCGGGTCGAGTGACTGCTATCAGAAAGGCCAGCAGCGAGATACCGACGACGACCGCCGTGTTTCCTCTTCTTGCGTAGGTCGCTGTTCTTTCGAGCAGAAGTAGAGTCAGGAATGCGTAGAGGGAATTCTCCAGTCCGCTCATCGTCCACACGACAAACGAGGTGTTCATCGACAGCAGCGTCAGGGCTAACAGAGTGACCTTCCGCGGACGGCCGGAGACTGCGACGGCGATCCTGCCAACAATCACATAGGACAGCAAGACCAGCGAGCCCGCCACCAGCTTCGGAGTAGTAAGAGGGTTGAACAACCCCGACTTGCTGAAGAAGGCCAAGAGGACAACCCAACTGAAGTTCGAGAACCCCTCAACTGGCGCCAGTCCTGGCTGGGAGACAAGCCCGTAGCCATGTGCAAGGTTCCTGGAATAAGCGAAACTAATGCCAGCATCATCTATGATCCAGTTGCCCAATAGCAGGCTGTGAACAACGTAAAGCCCGAAGGGTGCGAGAACGACGATGGCGTCTCGAGCCCTGGGGCCGGCGCTCCAATAGGCAATGCTACGCATGACCTGTTTCATCGTGGACATTCGCGAGTCTGGCGCAGGCTGGCGCCCGCAAGCCGTCACGTTGGCCTGTCCCGCAGGCTCGGTCGCGCGCCTCGATATCTCCACATACGCCATCTACTGACACGATTATCACTAGAGATGCTGGGGGTGCTCCGTGTTTCCATCGTGGACAGCGGTCGATTCGCGCATCAGCATTTCGACGTGCTCCTCGGCTTGTTCCTTCTGGAAATGGTCATAGCGTTCCGCGCGGCGGAGCGACCGCGTCGAGAGATTCTGGAATTCTGCTTCGTGGCTGAACAGGTGTTCGATCGCCTGAGCGAATCCCTCAGCCATCTTCGCCCGGTCCTCGTCCACGTCCAAGAGAATACCCGCACCCTCCACGGCTTCCGGCAGCCCGCCGATCCGGCTGGCGACCACAGGTATGCCGTTCGACATGGCCTCCAACGCGACGCGAGGGAAACCCTCGCCGACAATCGACGGTACGAGCATGACCGAGATGGAGGCGTAGAACTGACGCGGCTGAGACGTGCGTCCCAAGTGCTGCATTCTCATCACGGCCTTGGGGCCCGAAACGGGCAGTCCCATGGCGACGAACTCGAAGCCTGGAAGCCGTTCGATCAACCGGGTAACAATCTCCTCACCCTTGTGCTGGCCGGCTGAGTAGTAGCCCAGGACCTTTCTCGGCCTCCATGTCAGTCCGGTTCGGATGCGATCGAAGCCGATGAACGGAGGCCAGACCTCGGCACCCCTGCTAACGTACTTCATGATTTCGTTCGCGGCGAACGCGCTGACGCCGAAGAGTCGCTTCCGGCGCAGAAGGAATCTGAAGACCGGGCTTGCTGCGGCGTATCCCACGTATCCAGGCGAGTGAAAGATGTGTGCGCCCTGAACACCCGCCAGACAAGCAGCCAGGACGCCACTGAAGTCTGCGTCAACCGTGAAGACAATGCTGTCCGCTGCAGTTGCCAGCAGGGCCTTCATACGCGCAAACGCTGAACGATGAACGGAATATCCCTTGTGGCAGTATCCTGGGACAAGGCTAGGCACCACACGAACACCTTCCTCGGTGTAGGAGACTCCTCCATCTTCGTCCGCAGGTTCGCTGCTGAGCCGATTCCGAAGCTGCGACACATCCTCACGAGCCCGCGGTACGTCGGGGCCGAATCCGAACACGGAAGCAGAATGCCCGGCTTTGCGGAGCCATGCCAACAGGTCGAACATGGATGCCGACACCCCGTCACAACGAACCGGGTCGAAGGGCCCCAGATACACGAACTTGGCACGAGCTTCTGACTTCACCGGAATACCGGGGACGCTAGCCGCCTTCCCTGTTTCCATTAAGGTCGTCTCTGTTTTGCGGCATTGGGACGAGTCCATTATCTGCCTGCGATTATCGGCCATCTGCAGGTCGTTGTCAACTCCACGCGGGAATGCTCGCGATAGCCAGACGGGCGCCGCCTGCCCTTCGGCTTCATTGAATAGCAGCCGCTATACCTGGATTTCAGGGCATCTCACTCGTCTCGTTTCCGCGAAGGCAGCGGGGTCGGATTCCATGGCGGAATTGCAGGTCGGCGGGATGTGAAGTCAGGCGGACCGGGGAGTACGTGGACCGAGACCGCCAAGGAGAAAGGGGAAAGGGGAAATGGCAAAGGACGGAAGCGGAGAGGGTAATCCACAGATTTCGCAGATTACACAGATTTCTCACTGGCACTCCTGCAAACTGAAAACTCGCGTCTGCGACGCGTCTGCCATCTAGATTCTGGCTTCTGGCTTCGCCTGCCGTCGCGCGGGCGCTCCGAGGCTGAAAGCTGTGAGCTGGTGGCTGCCGGCTGCAGACCGCCACGCTCGTCGGCCAGCAGGCTTGGTCGAGTGCCCCGATATCTCCATATACGTCACCTATTGACATGCCCTATTTCTCCCTCCCTTCCTGGCCACTTGAGTTCACGGCGCCGGTCGACCGAGGCTCAGAGGAAGTTCGAAGTCCCGGCGGTTCAACCGATTCCAGTTCGATTCCCACCTTGAACAGATAAAAGCAGTTGATGCCCGGCATCTCGAAATCGTACCGCGCAAGCGATGCGCCTCCGGTCGGCCGGAAACCCGGGTCCGACGTCCAGTAGTAGTACGTTGCCACTCCGCGCGAGCGGAGGCGGTCCTCGATCTCGGCCAACTGGCTGGAGTCACGAGCGACCAGATAGACGCGCTCGAAAAAGAGCGGACCGGCATGCTCCATCAGCCGGTTGTGCTCGAATACGACGACGTCTCCGCTCGCGGTGTGCTGCTTCAGGAACTCGACGCGCTGGGCATTGTTCTTCACAAAACGCCAGACGTCATTCTTCAGCCCCCGGAGCCCGAAGCCGGTGGACGCGAGCAGGAACCCGGCCAGCAGCACCCAGACCGGCTTGGCGCTGAATATCCGCTTCTCCTCCGCGGCAACGTAGACGATGACGAAAGGAACAATCGCCAGGCAGTAGCGGACACTCACGTCCGGGTTCTTGTACATGAAGTACGAAGTCAGCGACAGGAACGCGACAGTTGTCCAGAAAACGACGGAGCCCACTTGAGGATTCGAGGATACCGTCGGTTCCTTGAGTCCTCGATCCCCTGACTCCTCGATCTGTCGATTCCCTCTCCCGTACAGCACCAAGAACGTGACCGGAAAAAGCAGGAAGAGGCCTGCCACCGGGGACTTCCCGAGCAACGCGACCACAAACCAGAGCCAGAGGATTGCGACGAAACCCAGGAAATCCGCTCTCACGGCAGGGCCAAGTCGGTATTTCCGCCCGACCGCGAAGAGCGCAACCGCACCGAGCAGCGCGGCTGCCGGCAGGGCGGCAAACCATCCCGACAGGCGGAAACCCGACGAGTTGTAGGCGATGTGTAACCAAGGATGCCGGTAATTGGCGGAGTTGAAGACGACGTTTCCGAGTAGCGGAATCGCCGCCCCGGCCGCGGCCGGCCACAGCTTCTTCCAGCGTTCGCCTCCGCTGCCTTCCGACCGTGCCGCATTGACTCCGAGCGCCACCATGTACGCCGCAACCAGGAAGAGCATTTCGGTGCGGAAGAGCGCTCCGGCGCCGAGGCAGAAGGCGCTTAGAAACAGACTCGCTCTGCGGCCTGACTGCGTACGGGCGGGCGCTGGCAGGTCGCCGACTCCCCTTGCGCCATCCGCTCCGAAGCACCGCACGACAAAGTACAGGCTGCACATCGCCATCAGCACGCCCGGCAAATGCTCCCAGAAGGTAATGGAGTACATCAGAACCGGCGAGCCAACAAGGAATGCGAAGAGCATCGAGTAGCGCATCAAGACGCTGGTCCTGAGCTGTCGCAGTATCCGGCTCAGCAGAATGAGCGAGAGGAAGAACGAGAGCAACGGCAGGAAGTGCGTCACGCGGTTGCCGAGCAAGGGATAGAGCAGACTGGACAGGAACGGGAAGAGCGGCGGATACGTGCAGTACATCCTCCCCATTCTCTCCGCAAACATTCTCTGATCCCCGAGGACGTGCTGCACGCCGAAACCCAGCTTCTGCGCCGGGAACTCGATTGCCAGCCTGTGGTGCAGAACGAAGTTCTTCATCTGAACGAACTTCGCGCCCTCGTCATTGGAGCACAACCCGAGCGGCGGGAGGGCGAAGAACAGCCAGACCAGTCCGGCGAGGACGAGCGCAAACAGGACGTACTCCGGGCTGCTGGTGCGCTTCGTCGATGCACCCTCACTCTCTTCAGGCTGCCGGGAGTATGTCACGGGTGAACAATACGAGCCGAACGCCATGTTGTCAATGGTCACCATCGGGCCGTGACGCAGTGGAGTCGGCGATAGGCGGCGGGTAGCCGGGCATAGTGTCCAACTCGTCCGTGCGCACGTGGTACGCCGCTGCCACTTTGCCTCCGCAGACCCTTACGGCGCAACATTCGTCCGGGAAGCCGTAGTCGCCAGGATGCCACCTGTACTCGCTAAGAAAGTAGTGGTCCTGCCCGGACGTTTCCGGGTATTTCAGTCGTTCCCTCTGGTCAGGCGGCAGGAGCCAGACATTGTCCACCCCGTGCTCCTGCGACACCCGGACTCTGACCTCGGCTGCTGTGTCGTTCTTCAGGACTTGTTCCAGCAACTCGCGGTAGGAGAGCCCCCGCTGGTCGACGTCGAATCTCCTTCTGACCTCGTCCATATTCGAGCCCGCCGGGACGTTGAAGCAGACGTTCTGGAACGGGTGGTGCCGCACCATGAGTGCTGCGGTGGCCAGCGGGTCCAATGCCAGCAGGGCCGGTACACTGACCCGCAATGCCCGGGAAACCAGTCCGCATCGTCCTTTGGCGCCCGCGCGCTTGACGATCGCCTCCTGCTGACCTAGAATTCGACAAGTGGCATCTGAATACTGCCCGGCCTTGACGGAGACAAGATAAGTACTTTGCCTCCGTTTCTTCCGAAGAACCTTCTTCGACTCGCGTATCCGGTATTGCCTACTGTCATGGCCTGCTGGCTTGTTTTCAGCTTCCATGGTCGTCCGAAACGAGGGATCGACGATGCTCAAATACTCTTCAGCTACTCGTCGAATCTAGCAGCAGGGCACGGGCTGGTCTACGCGAACAACCCGGAACACGTCGAGGGGGCGACATCGTTCCTCTGGACACTCATCTGTGCGATACCATTCCGCCTGGGACTCGACGAATCTGGCGTACTGGCAATCGCGGTCCTCATTCTGTGCCTCACGCAGATTCTGATCCTCGACATCATCCGTCGGTCGGCAGCGGCCAGACAGCTCCCGTCCTGGCCATTCGAACTCGCATACTTGTTCCTCGTGTTCTCATGCCCGGCGTATTTCACCTGGATGTCCATCACCCTGATGGACACTTGCCTCTGGGGATTCTTGCTTGTGCTCATGATCTACGTGGCTCTTCAGCCCCCGCGTTCGCCACTCGGCATGGTCGTTGCCTCCATACCCTTCTTTTTTGCCCCCCTGAGTCGCCCTGAAGCGGTGCTCGTAGCACCATCGATCATTGTGCTCGCGTGGGTTCACGACGAAGCTAGTCAAGAAGACCGCCGACGTCTTGTCCTCAGCTTAACCACTGCAGTCTTTGTCTCAGTGGCCGCCGTAACCATCTTTCGGCTGAGTTACTTCGGGTATCCGCTCCCGAACACCTACTATGCAAAGGTCTCGCCGTCGCTCGTCTACAATCTCCAAGAGGGAAGAGACTACCTCTACCGTTACGCATCGACGAGCGGCCCGATTATCGCAATATCTGTGCTCTTCGTGTTGGGACTAGCTGCCTGGTGTGCGGGCGCTCTGGCTGTCAGGCTTTCATCCTATCTGCGAACGCGTCGCTGGCCATTTGCCCGCATTGCGAACTGGAAGCTCTCGGCCCTTGCTGCGGCGATTCTGCTGTTCATTCCGGTCCTGACGGGGGGAGATCACTTCAGCATGTTCAGGTTCTACCAACCCGCCTATCCCCTGATGATTCTCGCGCTGGTGCTCTCCCTCATGGCCTGGAGCCCGGCAGGCGCTTCTGCTCCGTTGGCTTCCCTGCTACGACTGAAGCGCCATCTTGTTCCTTCCTGCTTCCTATCTTTGTTGCTTGCCTACGGGGCCTACCACTTCTTGCAAGCGCCATCGTGGTCCAGCATCCGCGACACGAGGCCGATACGGGGTGAATTCTTCATTGCTGAAAACGGCATCCGGACGGGAAAGAGACTGAGTGGGCTTTTCGCTGGAGCTGCCACCTTGCCGACGATTGGCGTGTATGCCGCGGGCGGAGTTGCCAGAACTTATCCCGGCAGGATAGTGGACCTCATGGGGTTGAACACGCCTGCGATTGCCCATTACCCGGGCGACCACAAAGGCATAAAGAACCACGCCGCCTTCGAGAAGGACGCATTTTTCAAGCTCGGCAGAATCGATTTGCTGCTGGCGTCCCCACCGGTTCCACCGGAGACCGCGAACTTCGGCTCCCGTGCTTTCAAGGGACTCATGTATGATCCGAGGTTCGTCAGGGAGTGGCGATACGGCCTGCTGTATTTGTCCGGGGATCAGGACGATGGGCTTGAGGCGTTCTACTACGCTAGGTATGTCGACAGCCTGGTAGCAACGGCACGGTATCAGTTCCGGGAGACAATGAAATGGTCGAACAAGTGGGTCGCAGTCGACAGCGCAGGCGGCGCCGAGATTCACAACTGACGCTGGGCACCGGCCCCCGCGCTGCGAACGTACTGAACGGGCTACTGGACCCTATCGGCGTAGTCAATAGCACTCGTGCGGAAAGGCCGCGCGCCCTGGCGCGGCCTCCCGTCGTCACGTGTCCCTCGCCAGTCGCAGATCGCCAACCGTACACCGTAAACCGTCAGCCGTGGTCGGGACATTCTGTAATCTGCACTCTGCAACTTGATATCTGAAATCGCTCTTTCTCCTCCATCCTTCTCCTCGCCCCTCGTCCCTTGCCCACTGGCGCACTCGTGCACTAGGAGTCCGGCCGAAAAGTCTTGACAAGTGTCCTGTTCTATGTTAGTCTTGGCTCATCGCTGAGCAGTTGGCAGACAGCCCGAGGCTTTCCGAGAGGAGGCGCATTGGTCGGACACGTTGATCCGCAGCGTAACCTGTACACCTGTGACAACCAGTACCTGAAGTGGTGCCTCGGCGGCACGCTTCGCATCGTGGGCGAGGAGACGTTCTACGGCTTTCTGGCCCGGCACCGGCCGGAGCTGTTCCGGGACGACGACTTTGTCTCGCTTTACACCCAGAACAATGGTCGGATGAGCGTGCCGCCTGTCTGCGTGAGGCCACGCACAGGCAGGCCGAGCATCCTGGCCAAGGCGCTGCTGTTGCAGAGCCACGACCGGGTTAGTGACGAGGAGGCGGCCGATCGGGCGCGGTTCGACATCCGCTGGAAGGTGGCGTTGGGCATCGGGATAGACGATGCGCCGTTTGTGAAGAGCACGTTGCAGTCCTTCCGGGCGCGGTTGGTCCTGCACCAGGCGGAGCAGGCGATCTTCCAGCGGTCGATTGATGCGGCCAAGGGGTCCGGGTTGCTTGCGAGCCGGAAGCTGAAGGTGGCATTGGATACGACGCCGATCTTCGGCCGGGGCGCGGTGAAGGATACGTACAACCTGTTGGCGGACGGCATCCGGCAGTTGGTGCGGGCGCTGGCGCTTCTGTCCGGACAGGCACCGGAGGCCTGGGCGCGTGAGCATGAC
>JAPLUO010000439.1 GCA_026397595.1 Caldifarciminota bacterium | reverse complement strand
GTCGCAACTGCGGCGGGCGCTGTACATGGTGGCCGTGCAGCACGCCAAGCGCGGCTGGCCGCTACAGCCTTACTATGCCGCGCTGGTTGCGCGGGGCAAGCCGAAGAACGTGGCGCTGACCGCGGTCTGCTGCCGGCTGGTACGGCTGCTGTATGCCCTGGTGCGGGACGGGCGCTGTTACAGCGAGTGCCCGCCAGAGGCAGGCCGCCTGGCAGCCGCCTGATGATGGCAAGGTCGGCAGGAGCATGGGACGAGTTGCGACCGTGGGGCAGTCACGACCTGGGGACACTACGGACCGCTTTGGCGGGGCCGCGTTATTATGAGTCTTGATGCCCCACGGGCTCGCGTTCTGAATGAAGCACTGCTCTGAGGCCTGAAAGGGCGCTCTGAAAGCACCTGTGTTCGAAGCGAGTGCCGCTGCGTGGGGACGACCCACGGGCGCAGCGCGTCGTCATGTCTGCCGAGAGAGACGGGACAGCCGAGACCGGGCCCACGCTATCGTCAGCCCGGCCGCAGGAGAGGTCAACTAACGCACGGCTTGACAGCCAAACCTGTCCCCGGAACTCCCGAATGCGTGGACAGCCAGGTGGTTGTCTCTTCGGCGCCTTCTGGGCCCGCGGGAAGCACGGCAGACATGAGAGATAGTCCCCGTCCCCCACGGCGGCTTCGAGCAGATTCCCGATGAAGCAATGCATGGTGTTGACTAGGCGCTCTGCTGCGACCATGATTGCAGTATGACTACAACAGTCTCCCGGGAGAATACGGTCATCATACCCGCTGAGGTGGGGCGAAAGATGGGCATCAAGCCCGGGTATCGGCTCGACTGGCAACCGGTGGAAGGCAGGGACGAGATTCTCGTCCGAGTCATCCCCGACCGTGGCAAAGAGGCGCGCCGCCTTCTCGGCGGAGGGCGGGCGCTTTCGCCGGAGCGCGACGCCGTGGCAGAGTTGGTCGCAGACCGGGCCGCCGAAGGCTGAGACGGTGCGCTACCTGTTCGGCGCATAGCCGCAAGCCGCGGAGACTGTGGCCTATCTGAAAGAGAGGTCCCCGGACAGCGCCTAGTTCTCTCAAAACGCAGAGAGGCGAAGAGGAAAGGGGAAAGGGCGAAGAGGGGAGAAGGTCGCCAAGCGTTGCGTCATTCCGACCGAAATGGAGGAATCTCTCCCGAGACCGCAAGCTGTGAGCCGTCGGCTGTCATCAGCATCCGCTCGACCGACTCGACCAGCCCGACCAACTTGTCATGCCGCGCCTTGACATCGCCTGCGAGAATGGATGCCCCAGTAGGTGACTGTCCCTGATTCTCCTCACTTCAGGCCCTGAATGATGTACGAGTCCGCCGAGCAACGATGTACGAATCTCATCGTCTCGACCATCCTATCATTCCGCGCCGGTCGTGTCAAGCGGGCGGGCATCCAAAATCCTTTATTGTGTCCCCGGAACTCCCCCGGAACTCCCTGTTCTACGCTGTCCTGGCGCTGCTGCAGAGCGTCGGTGAGGTCCCATCCCGGCACTCCAGCGCAATCGGCATATTCGACCGGGAGTTCGTGCTGAAGGGCGCCTTTGCGAAGGAGCATTCAGCCTGGCTGCATCGGGCGTTTGAGCTGCGTCAAACCACCGACTATCGCGTCCAGGAGTTGCCGACCACGGCTGAGGCCCGCACACTGCTTGAGAAAGCAACCACATTCGTTGGCGAGATTGAGCAGTACTTGAAGCACGAAGGCTCCCCTCCGAAGCAGTAAGCGCGAATCCGGACACCCCGCTTCAGCCGCAACCCGGCACGTGAGTCGGTAGCCCTCTCGCGTCAGGAATTACCCTGCCGTGTCGCCGGGGGTTCGTGGTTCACGATAATGAACCGCGCGACATGGTCGGAGCCCGGTTCGCATCAGAAGACGGCTACGCGAGACCGGGGAACGGAAAGCGGAGGCCCGCACTGGACAATGGCAACTGGTAACTGGACGCTCGCGGCCCTTGGCCGCGGCCAATCTGGAATCCGGGATGACGTCAGGAATCTCTTATCGTGAGTGCTATATGATTAGGCCGATGCCGGAAGCCAAGATTGACAGAAAAGCTGTCCCGCTTTCAAATGGTAGTAGTAAATGTCCGTTAATGACCTACCAACGAAAGGAGACAGCAATGACTGTCGACAGCGTAGCGCAGA
>JAPLUO010000490.1 GCA_026397595.1 Caldifarciminota bacterium | reverse complement strand
AGCAGCCTGACCCGGAAGCTCGTTATCGAATAGCTACAGGGCTCGGGTTCGTGTGCAGACGGGGCCCTCGCGGCCCCGTCTGCTTCTGGGGTTTCCTGGGCGCTCTGCAGGATTGGATTCGGGGGCGTGTCGCGACGAGCTACCGTCGGATCACGCCGGAACGACGCACGGACGTTTGAGCCGCCATCAGCGCGAGCGGTCAACCGCGTACCGTACTCCGTGAACCGCAGACCGTAAGCCGCAAACCGTAGCCGTCAGCCGTCGGCCGGATGCGCCGTCAGGTCGCAGCGGAAGGCCTGAAGCGTGCCTTGATGCGTGTAGCCCGCCCGTTCGAGTGCCGCGTGCATCGGCAGGTTCTCGACGTCTGTCTCCGCGACGACCGTTTTGAGTCCTCTTCGTTGCAGGAGCGCCGTCCCCTTCATCAGCAGATCGAAGCCGTAGCCTGAGCCTCGCGATTCCGGTACTACTCCGATGTAGTTGATTGAGCCCTCGTTGTCGATACCGATCCGCTGCGGCACAACGAGGCCGCATGGCTTCCCATCGGCAAAATAGCCGAGCTGCCATTCGTCAGGCAGGAACTCAATGTCCTTGAGTACCGCCATGTACATTCGGCCCGCTGCGCCCAGGCCGTACTTCGCGAGGTCCGCCTGGTCCCCTCGGTCGAGTGTGCCTTCGGTGACCCGCCGCGCCGCCTCGGTGAAAACGTCCTCACCGACAACGGCAAGCGAACGGAATTCCAGTCGGGTGGGGACTTCGACCTCAACGCCCGAGTCCTGCCAGACGTACCGTTTCTTCTCTTGGTACTGCCTGAACCCGAGCGACTCAAGCAACTCCTGCTTGCGGGCAGGATTCTTCTCGTAGATGTCGTAGATAGCAGACATGGCACAGGTCGCACCGGACTGGGCGAGCCCGGTCAGTGCCGTTGTCAGCAATTCCTTGCCTGTTTCCCGGAAGTCGACCGAATCGTCAACATACATCCCAAACATGTAGCGTTCTGTGGAAGACGGACCGTGGTGGAAGAAAACCCGACCAACCGGCTTGGCATCTTGCTCCGCCACGAAGCACACGTCGGGTGAACTCCTGCCCTCTTTCCAGAATCTCCTGACCACGTCGGCCAACCCGCCGCCGCCCAGCGCGCAGTATGCTTCCAGTTCCTCGGGCCTGATTGGACGTATCGTCATGGCCAAGGATATTCCCCGCGCAGGCCGTGTCAACCTCAGATGAGCCATTGACAACGTGGTGGCGGCCTCAGCGGCGACAGCGGGGAATCTCAGAGCGAGCCGCCTGCGGGGGCGGGCGGCTGCTGGGAGAGACGCCGGAAGGCTAGTTCAGTTTGGTAACCCGGGTCTGGCCGATTGTCTTGCCGAACTGATCGCGGAGAACAGCGAGGTAGACGCCGGCGGGAAAGGACGAAGTGGAAATGACAAAGGACGAAGTGCAGACCGGTTGCAGGAGAACAAAGCGCCCCTGTGCGTCGTAGAGTGAGAGGTGGGTCGGGTTGGGGAGCGATGCATTCGCTGTGAATCGGCAGGTCCGAGTGAAGACAGATGGCGACGCGGTCAGGCCGCAGACGCCGCACGGCCGCGACGGCGTCGGTTCAGCAACCGCAGCGACGACGACGTCCACGTGTCCGTCGTACGGGTAGAGGTTCCGGCCGGTGACGACGAGGCGGATGCGGCCAGTGTCCGTCGGGTTGACGGTCAAGTCAACCGCGCCGGTCGAGTCGGTGGTGTCGGACACGTAGACGGTGGTGTCCATTGATGCACAGACGAGCGCACCTTGTACCGGCACGGAGTCCGAGTTCACTGTCACGTGTACCTGCTGGGGCCCGATGAGAATCTCGGCTGGGTGTTGAACGGTCAGGATTCTTGGCGTCGCAGTCCAGATGCCTAGGTCCGGGTCGCCGAGCAGGGAGAAGCCGTGGTAGTCGTCGGCGTAGCTTGGGAACTCGCTGTAGAGCTGGTGCTTGGCGTAGAGCACGGCCTTGCCCAGCTTCCAGACGTTCTGGGTGAACACGCCGTCAAAGAAGCCCCGCGATACCGCCGAGCGTACGTTCGCGACATAATGCTCCAAGAGAGTGTTGCCGAAGTAGGCGACGCCGCCGACCAGGTTGGACGGCGTGCCGGCACGCATGAAGGAATCGCCATACATCGGCGGGTCGTAAGGGTCCAGGGTCATGGTCTGGCAGGTCACGGCAAGGATAATCGGCAGTTTGTTGGTCGAGGTAAGGTGGCCGGGCTGGACATGGTCGAAGGGCATGTACCACGTGCTAACCGCGCTGCCTCGGTACATAACGATTCCGGCGCCGCGGTTGAGCGAGTTCATCACGTCGGTAGATGTGTGACCACGCAGATACGAGAGAGAGTCGCAGTTGACGAACCCGGCTGCCTGGGCTTTCTGCGCCGCGTCGCGGACGTTGTTCCAGTAGATGGAGTCGTTCGGGTCCTGGTCTTCGCGTATCACGGTCGTGAGCCTGCGCATCCAGAGGCTGTCGGTCAGGTCCGGCGTCTTCTCGTACATCAGGGTCTTGGCAACCATGACGTCAAGCTGGGCTGCGGACGCCGCGGGAAGGCGACCAACCGGGAATTCGGCCTCGACCGTACCGGTCATGTCGGCGTAGATGTTATCCGAGCTGCAAAAGACCCAGCCGTGGTTGGAGTAGATCCGGCCCGGTATCATCGATGGGCTCCCGACCAGCAACACGAACTCGGGCTGGACCGGCCCGTTGTCGTAGGCGTCTTTGATGAAGGCCCTAATGGCGGCGGTGTCGCGCGGGCTCGGGATTTGCGAAAACTTGACGACCCGGGTGGAGAGGCCGGTCGCCTGCTTCCAGTCGACCAGCGGCTGAATCGAGTTGTACAGCGTGTCGGCGCAGATGACCAGATACTTGGCGTAGTTCTCGGCATAGCTCAAACCGACGGCGCAGACCAAGGCCAGAATCAGAAGCTTCTTCAATAAATCCTCCCAGCGGAGCAGGGCCCCAAAAGCATACTGCCGGGCGCGAAATATCGCTGCGGGTTAATTCCGCAGGAGTTCCGATTGCCCGGCGCGGTCCAGTCGGATGTCACACTCCATCTACATTGTAGGAAACGTTGCCTACCCGTGTCAACCACGACTTTGCCCGTACCATTTTTCGCCTGACAGGTGCGTCCCCGAAACCTGGAATCGCCGCGGTGTCATTGACCGACATACTCCGAGTGGCCGCAACGAACCTTGCCAGAAGTCCGGACACTTGCCAATCCCCGCGTATCAGGCAAGTATCAAACGGCCTATCGGGGGCGGTAACCGTTCTCGCTTCACCCGAATCCCACGGCCGCTGTACGTGAGCCGCACACCGTGCACGGTAAACCTCATCAATTCCAGAAGCGCAATAGAAAACTACTGTCCTCGGACGCGCCCGCGCGTTTGACCTTCCGTCGCCCCATGTATAGAATGTCCTCGTGCGAGGCGCCGGGCCTGCATATCTGGCCGGGCTGTCAGCAGGCGCGGCATCATGGTCACGGTAACGAAGTAGATTAGCACAAGCTTGTAGGAGGAAACCATGGACGAGGAAACCGGGAAGACTGAGCGAACATGGACCGAAGAGATCGAGGTCGCCGGGACCGAACTGATTGACCGCATCAAGGAACTCATCAAGGCAGGGAATGTCCGGCGGGTGATACTGAGAACCCCGGACAACAAGCTACTGCTGGAAATCCCGCTGACTGCCGGTGCAGTGGCCGGCGGCGTGTTCGTGCTGGTGGCGCCGGTGCTTGCTGCCCTGGGTGCAATGGCCGCCCTGCTGGCCAAGGTCAAGATCCAGGTCGTCCGTACCGACCAACCCAACCTCTAGTTCGAGTCGGCTGGGCCGGAAACTCCAAGGTCGCGATATTGGGTTACCGACCAGGGACGCGCGCACGAGAAGCGTAAACCGCAAACCGTACACCGTAGGCCCTGGGCCGTCATCGCGCCCTGCGGGCGCGAGTTTCCAGCGACCGGTGGCTAAGGGATTCCTCCACTCTGCTTCGCTCCGGTCGGAATGACATCACGCTCGGCGTCCGCGTCCCCACTTCGCCATTTCGACTTTCCCCTTCGCCCCTCATATGTCATACTGGATCCATGCAGTACAATTGTAGGTTGCTTATGCAGAACGGAGATTGTGGTGACCCCGCCGGGAAGAAGACCATTCGCCCCGCATGGTGCGACCATCACGCCAAGATTGTC
>JAPLUO010000027.1 GCA_026397595.1 Caldifarciminota bacterium | reverse complement strand
TGGGACGTGACGACGCCGACAAGTCCCTACCGACTTGGCTTCCTGGCGCGAGCTGACCACGCCTTCGCCGTGGCAGTTTCAGGCAACTACGCTTTCGTGGCAGATAGAGACTCGGGCCTCAGGGTCATCAGCGTGGCTGATCCGGGCAATCCCTATCAGGTGTCTCGTCTCGATACGCCGGGCGATGCTGTGGACGTCGCCGTCCAAGGACAATATGCCTACGTCGCCGACTCGGTCTCAGTGCGGGTGGTGGACATCTCGGCGCCGGCAAGCCCAAGGGAAGTCGGCCACTGTGACTCAACCAGGGCGAGGGGAATCGTGGTCTCGGGTCAGTATGCCTACGTTGCGGGCAGCGGTCTGCAGGTCGTGAACGTCGCCGACCCGGCGCACCCGTACAAGATGGGCTTCTGCCCGACGCCGTCGTCAGCAGTTGATGTTGCCTTAGCCGGGTCCTACGCATACGTTTCCGACAATTCCTTCGGGATGATAATCGTAGACATCACCAACCCGCAAGCGCCGACCCGGGTCGGCAGTATGCTCTATATCGGTGATTACAGCGTCAAGGTCTCAGGCACTCAAGCCTACGTCATCGGATTCACCATGGATATCTTGGACGTTGCCGACCCGCGAAACCCGGCTGTGCTCGGGGAGTTCCTAGGACCCGATAACATCTACGGCGGAGTAGCGGTGTCGGGCGACTATGCCTACGTCACCGATGGCTACAAGGGGATTCGGGTCATTGACATATCCGACCCGACCGCCACACGCGAGGTCGCACGATGCGACACTATCGGAGGCACCACTGCAGTCCTTGTGGATGGTCAGTACGCCTACACAGGGAATGGGGTCGGCGGCATCGACGTTATAGATGTCTCGGTTCCTGATGAACCGTCGGTGCTGGGGCACTGCGGAACAGGAGGGGCTTTGATTGAGTGCATGGCGCTGCAGGACTCCATCTTGTGTGTCGCAGGGCAGATGGACGTGCCTATTGTTGACGTGTCGGACCCCGTCCATCCCCGCCGAGTGGGTACTTTCGAGGACCCGATTTTTCCTCGGGGTGTCGCGATTCAAGGGAGATGCCTCTACGTGGCGGATGCGTATGACAGCGGGGGATTGAGAACTGCAGACATCTCAGACCCATCAACTCCGCGGGAGCTGAGCCTGCTTCCCGTACCCGGGCGCGCCTACGACGTTGCCGTCTCCCCTGGGCGCGCGTATGTGGCGGTCGGGGACTCAGGACTGGCAGTCATCGACGTTACCGATCCGAGCGACCCCGAAATCATCGGTCGTTGCCCCACACCTGGCCTCGCCCACGGCGTGGCCCTGTCATGGCCATACGCCTATGTTGCCTGCTACTCAGGCGGCCTCCGTATCGTCGATATCTCCGACCCGACCAATCCGAGGGAGGTTGGGTATCACACGCGACCCGGAACCGCTGGGAATCTCGCAGTACAGGGGTCGCGCGTCTTCACGGTAGACCGAGGGACCAACCTGAATATCCTGGAGAATGTGCTCTACGGAATCGACGAGGCCGAACCTGGTCAGGTCGCCGAGTCCCCAGTAAGGCTGCTCGAAAACCCGGTCAGGAACGGACGGCTAAGGCTGGCGATTCCCCCGAACGCAGCCGGCACAGCCACGCTCAGCGTGTTCGACGTTGCAGGCAGAAACGTGGCGCAATACCCTGCCTTGGCACTTTGGGGCCGAAGATGGCTCGACGTGCCGGTCGGGTCACTGCCATCCGGCGGCTACATCCTAAGGGTCTCGACGCCGGGTGGGAATCAACATGTCAGGTTCGTAATTGTCGCCAGCGCCCGACCGGGGAAGAAACGGGGACACAGTACGAAATAGGTCAGCGGAGCCGCGAGTTCGAGGGTTATGAAGTGCAACACTTGTGAGCGCGGGGTCTTGGGCGCCACGCGGCTTCGCCACGAGTGTCCAGTTACCAGTTGCCATTGTCCGGTGCGGGCATCCGCTTTCCGTCCCCCGGTCTCGCGTAGCCGTCTTGTGATGCGAGCCGGGCTCCGGCCGCGGCTTCGCCGCGAGTGACCAGTGACCAGGTGCCAGTTACCAGTGTGCGGCCACGGGTTACGGGTTGCGAGTTACGAGCAGCGTGCGGCAGACGGTCAGCGGGCGCGGTGCTGACGGGACGGACGGTCGTGGGCGATGATGTTGTCGTCCGGGTTGGTGGCGAACCCGATGCGCTTCTTCTTCGGCACCGGCGGCTGCATTAGTTGCTTGATGGCCGCAAAGACGACCTGGAAGTTCTTGTCGTGGGCGGCCAGTTTGCTTTCCAGTTCGTCCAGTTTGAGGGCAAGCCGACGCTGGTCGGCGAGCATCCGCTTCATTCGGGTGAATGCCCTAACCACGAAGACACTGACCTCAACCGCCCGCCGGGACTTCAAGACGCTCGCAAGCATCACGGCGCCATGCTCAGTGAATGCATATGGCGAACTTGACGAGTGCTTGAGCGCAGCCAACCGGTCGCATTTTGCGACCAGTTCGTCCTTCTCGCCGAGCGTCAGTTCAAACATGAAGTCTTCCGGGAACCGGTCACGGTTGCGCCGGACTTGCTCTTTCAGCCGGCGAGTCGTGACGCCGTAGATGTCGGCAAGGTCGACGTCGAGCATCACCCGTTCGCCGCGTATCTCCAGGATGGCGCTGTCCAGCCGCTCGGTCGGTATCAGGTAGCCGGAGTCTTTGGGTGCGGTCACGAGCCAAGGATACCGACGATGGGTCTTGAGTCAAGGCGACGCTGCGCGCCGATCTCAGATTAGCCGCAGCAAGGGCCGCGAGTGTCCAGCCGAACCATTCCAGATTCAAGATTGCAGATTGGCGGAGCGGGCATCCGCTCTCCGTTCCCCGGTCTAGCGTAGCCGTCTTGTTATAAGAACCGGGCTCCGACTATGTCGCGCGGTTCATTATAGTTAACGGACAGGGGTCGAGGAGTCGAGGATTCCAAGGGTCAAGTGGCGGACGGCGGTAGGCGGTCAGCGGCTGGCTGGCGGCCGGAGATAGGACGGGGGCGCGACGGGCTGCGCCCCTGTTTCTTGACAGTGCCGGTTTTGGCTAGTAGCCTAACAGAGGTTTTGGGGATAATCCCCTGAGATTCCGTAAGATGATAAGGAGTGTAAGATGAAGAGATTGGTATTGGTCGTCCTTACCAGCGCGGTGGCGCTGGCCGCACTGGTCGTGATTCAGGGCTGCGGCGTGCTCGGCGGGCCGCCGACCGGCGTGGCCGTTAGCAGCGGCCCGAATGAGTCGGACAGCACTGTGGTGATTTCGTGGACCGTGCCGGCCGAGGGCGGGCCGGATAAGTACATGGTCTATTTCCAGGCGGTTACGGATTCGGGCTATGCCGTCCTCGGTGAGACGACGGGGACTTCGTACGCGCACAATCCCCACGGCATGACCGGCAGGTACAAGGTGACCGCGCTGTTCGGGGCGGATTCGTATGACGGCGCGGAGAAGCCGACTACGGTTCCGATCCACGGCGACGAGGTGACGTTGTATGAGATAAACGCGGACTCGGTCCGGTGCGGGTACGGCTGGAGCCGGGACTCAGGCATCGCCGGCGTGTATTCCATGACCAACCCCGCGGACAGCGCGTATGTTGATTTCTACGTATCCGACTTCCAGACCGGCGTCGGCGGCGCGCTGAGCATTGTCAGCCCCAACAAGGCAACCTCGATTGATTCCGGCGCTCTTGGCATCGTGCCTGCTGCGGGCTGGCGAAGCAACGGGTTCTCGGATCCCCAACTCGACCCGCAAGCTCCGGTGGTAGCCTACGACACGGCGCCGTACACTTACCATATCTACACCCAGATTACGACGGAGCCGTGTTACATGGGGTGCTTTACGGCCGGTGAGGCGGAGAAGCACTATGCCTTGATCGCGGTCAACACCGCTGACGTGACGTCCGGCCAGATAAAGATCGAGTCGTGGTATCAGCTCGTGCCCGGGCTAAGGCTGATAAGGCACTGAGGAGAAGGTCGAAGTACGAAGGCCGAATGACGAAGTCAGGAAGCAGCCGCAGTCAGCAAACCCCGGGCCGCGGGTCAATCACCGCACGAGCGCGGGGCTGGCTCGGTGCATCTATCGTCATCGGCTTACTCGTTCTTGTCGGATGTGGCGGCAACGGGCGGGCGCCGCTGAACCTCAGGCTGGAGGCTGACACCGACAGCACGGTGAAGGTCGTCTGGAGCGTGCCGGTCGACGCCACTCCGGACGAGTACCTGGTCTATTTCCGGGCTGTAGGCGAAACGAGCTACAGTCTGGTCGCGGAGACGACCGCGAATCTGTGGAGCCACAACCCGAGCGGCGCGACCGGCTGGTACCGGGTCGAGGCCAAGTACGGGGGTGAGACGTACGCGGCGGGCACGAACCCAAGCACGGTGCCCGTGCGAACCGATACCGTGGCTTTGGCCGAGCTGAACGCCGCGGGCAATTCGGGTTTCGGCTGGGAGCGGAGTACCGGCCGGGGCCGGACCTGCCCGATGACCAGCAGGCAAAGCGTGCGGTCGGCCGACCTTTACATCACCGATTTCAAACCTCCATACGCAAACCAGCAGCCGTACTCAGTTGCCAGTCCGGACATGGGCCCGAGCGACCCCGGGAACGTCGTACCTTCGGATTCGTGGCGCGTGAACGTTTTCACCGACACTCTGCCGGACGAGAACGCGATGCTTCCGTCTTACTCGGAAACGGCCTATTTCAACTTCACCGATATGCTGCGGGTGCCGTGCAACATCGGTTGTCATACCGCGGACGGCCACTACGCGTTGGTGAAGGTGGTGGGCGTGGACGTCGAGAACTGCTGGGTGCGGGTGGAGACGTGGTACCAGCTTGTGCCCGGGTTGCGGCTTATCAGGCACTGAGGCCGACGGTCGATGTCAGAAGCCAGAGTGCAGAATGCAGAATGCAGAACGGCGGACGCCAAGCCGGCCGCGCCCAGCCCGGAACCGGTCGAGCAGTTCCGACTGTTCGAGGCAAGGGTCGACGAGGCGGTCCGACTCATCGGCGAGCTGCGACGGCAAAAGCGAGGGCTCGAGGCCCGGCTGGACGAGGAGAAGCAGGCTCGGGCCGAGGCGGTGCGGCGGATTGATGCCATTCTTGAGAAGGTCGATGAACTGTCATAGTTCGAGTTTCGATGGGAGCCGATGAAGTCAGTGATTGTTAACGTCTTTGGCAGTGACTATAATGTGAAAGCCGACAGCGACGGCGAACACGTACAGGAGGTTGCGGCAATCGTTGACCGGAAGATGAAGGAGATTGACCACCAGTTCCGACAGGGCTCAAGCACGCGCACCGCGGTGCTGGCCTGCCTCAACCTGGTGGATGAGCATCTCGGTCAGCGCCAGAGGGATGCCCGCTGGGTGTCGCGCCGGGTCGGCGTGCTGATTGACAAACTGGAGTCCGTACTTGGGGCCGGTAGTCAGGCCCCGACATAATAGAGGTTCCCTGCTGTGCTCGTGATAGTTGGCTGAGTCTTGAGCCAACACCCGTGATGTGGGTGCTACCATAGAGCCGTGGACTGCTACTCTTCATTGAGCGGCACGAAGCGGTTCTGAAGCGCCCCTTTCTACCGCGGGTTCATAGACTCGTCGCTACACGGCATAAGCGGGGCCTTGTTTTACTTGGAGGAAGCATGAGTCTGTTGAACATAGTTCTGGCAATCGCCGGTTTCTTAGTTCTGGGAGTTGCAGGATTCTGGATCGGGTTCGTTCTCAGCCGCCGTGCCGCCCGACAACTGGTGACGGGGGCCGAGCAAGAGCGCGAGCGGACCGTGAAGCAGGCGCAGGAGGAAGCGAGCCGGGCACGGGAGAAGTCCGAGGCAGCGGCCAAGATCGAGTGGGAGCGGGAGAAGCTGAAGTTCGAGACCCAGACCGCGACCACGCGCCGGGAGCTGGAGCGGCTCGAGGCGAAGCTGTCCGAGCGCGAGAACTTCCTCGGCCGCCGGGACAGCGTGCTGACGCAGAAGGAGGCGGACCTGATTCGCAAGGACCGCGACATCGCCGCACGGGACAAAGTAGTCCGGGCCAAGATGGAGCGGCTGGACCAGCTCATCAACCAGGAAAACGCAAAGCTCGAACGGCTTGCCGGCTTCTCTTCCGAAGAGGCGCGGCGCGAGCTGTGCCGGAATCTCGAAAACCAGGCGCGGCTGGAGGCAGCCCAGCTTGTCCGGGACATCAAGGAAGAAGCCAGGGGCCATGCCGAAGAAGAGGCCCGGGAAATCATCATCCGGGCGATTCAGCGCTGCGCGGTATCTCACGCGGCCGAGACCACGGTGTCGGTCGTGAGCCTGCCTTCGGACGAGCTGAAGGGCCGCATTATCGGACGCGAAGGTCGCAACATCCGCACTTTCGAGAGCCTCACCGGCGTCGAGGTGATGATCGACGACACGCCCGGCGCGATAATCATCTCCGGGTTCGACCCGGTCCGGCGCGAGGTCGCGAAGCTGGCGATGGAGAAGCTCGTGGCCGACGGCCGGATTCACCCGGCGCGAATCGAGGAGATTGTCGGCCGGACCCGCGACGAGATGAACGCGATTATCAAGGCCACCGGCGAGGCGGTCGTGCTGGAACTGGGCATCGTCGGCCTGCACCCGGAGCTCTCCAAGCTGCTGGGCCGGCTGAAGTACCGGACCAGTTACGGCCAGAACGTGCTGGTCCACAGCAAAGAGGTCGCCTACCTCGCTTCGTTGATGGCGCAGGAACTGGACTTGGACCCGGCCCAGGCCAAGCGGGCTGGGCTGCTGCACGACATCGGCAAGGCCGCGGACCAGACAATCGAGGGGCCGCACGCGAGCATCGGCGCGGAACTGGCGCGGCGGTACGGCGAAGAGGAGTTGGTGGCGAACGCGATTGCCGCGCATCATGAGGAGGCGACACTGGACTCGCCCTACGCTTTCCTGGTCGCGGCGGCCGACAGCGTGTCCGGTTCCCGGCCCGGGGCCCGGCGCGAGAGCTTCGAGACCTACGTCAAGCGGGTCGAGGCGCTGGAGACGATTGCGGCCTCAATGGATGGGGTCGAGCGGGCGTACGCGATTCAGGCCGGCCGGGAAATCCGGGTGCTGGTCGAGCCGGACAAGGTTTCGGACCGGGACTCGGCGGAACTTGCCGCCAAGGTCGCGGCCCAGATTCAGAGCGAGCTCAAATACCCGGGGCAAATCAAGGTTACTGTCATCCGCGAGACGCGGGCAGTGGACTATGCGCGCTAGGAAATGACGAAGTACTAAGTGGAAATGACAAAGGAGGAGGGGCCGGACGGCATGGGGGCGGGTCCAAAGTTCAAAGTCCCAAGTGCAAAGCCAGACGGTGCTTTGCGCGTGCTTTTCCTCGGGGACGTGTGCGCGGAGCCGGGACGGAAGGCGGTCGAGCAGGAACTCGCCGGGTTGCGGCGGCGGCTGGGCGCGGACTTTATCATCGTCAACGGTGAGAACGCGGCGGGTGGATACGGTATCACGCCGAAGCTGGCCGACGGGCTCTTACGAGCCGGGGTCGGCTGCATCACAACCGGCGACCATGCGTACGACAGGAAAGAGGTCTGGGAGTATCTCGGCACCGAACGCCGGATTCTCCGTCCGCTCAATTTCCCGCCGCAGGCGCCGGGCCGGGGGTACGGGGTTTTCGAAGTGTGCTGGGCGAATACCGCAGCGATTGAAGAGACGAAAGAGACCAAAGTGAAGGTCGCGGTGGTCAATCTGCAGGGGCGCGTGTTCATGAAGCCGCTGGACTGCCCGTTCCGTCGAGTCCTGCCGGTGTTGGACGAGATAAGGCGCGAGACCCAGTTGGTGTTCGTCGACATCCACGCCGAGGCGACAGCCGAGAAGCAGGGCATGAGCTGGTTCCTGGACGGCCGGGTTTCGGCAGTACTCGGCAGCCACACCCATGTCCAGACTGCGGACGAGGCGATACTCGCCGGCGGCACCGCCTTCATCAGCGACGTGGGGATGTGCGGTTCGTTCGACTCGGTGCTCGGGATGAGCAAGGACCTGTCCCTGCGCCGGATGGTTGAGATGGTGCCGGTGCGGCTGCAACCGGCGACCGGCGACGTGCGCCTCAACGGCGTTTGGGTAGACGTCGAGGTCGCAACCGGACGGGCATTGGCGATCGGGCGACTGTCCGAGCCGGTCGCACTTAGCGCGAATCAGACCGCGGCCGGATAGCGTCTAACTCTTAAATGGACCGATTCCGACGCCTCAGCGCGATTGTATCTGTCAGTTGTGACGTTGACGACATGTTCGAGAGGTTCTTCGGAAGCGACGAGAGCAATGCGGTGTGGGAGCCGCTTATAGACCTGTTCGTGAGCGAAAACAAGGTCTACCTGATGGCAGAGGTGCCTGGTGTGGCCGGCTCGGAAGTCCATGTCCGCGTCGGGGCCAGGATGGTACAGATATTGGGCATCAAACGGCCGCCGGTCAAGGTGCGGCGCGGCGTGAGTTTCTATGAATCCCAGATTCCGTATGGCGGTTTTGAGAAGCGGGTCAGCCTGCCGTTT
>JAPLUO010000015.1 GCA_026397595.1 Caldifarciminota bacterium | reverse complement strand
GGAGATGTATGACCCGGTAATGTGCGGAAAACAGCACTTAGCGCGCTCCGGTACAGGCATGCAGGACTTCTGGGTCTACTTGGCCAAGCAAAGCAGGCGACATCACCGTCTTTCATCTGCTGAGTTAACCGCATAGTCATGTAGAGTATTGGACGGCGGCTTGCTGTCAAGGTTGCGGGTTGTCGTCGGTTTTGAGAATATTTCCCGCGCGGCCTTCGCATCCTTCTCAATCTGCGACGCAAGCGCGCCCGGGTTCTCAAATCGTCGCTCCGGCCGTATCCGGTCAATCAGCCGGAACACGGCGCTGACCGGCGGCTCGGCAAGCTGTACGTCCAGCAGGTGGGCCTCGATGGTCCGGGTCTCGCCGCCGAACGTGGGCCGGTGCCCGATGTTCAACAGGGCGTCGAACCCGCGGCCGAGAGCGTCCACCCGACAGAGATACACGCCGTCGGCCGGCACCAGCGTTTCGCGTTCGAGCGGCCGCAGGTTGATGGTCGGGAACCCCAGGCGGCGGCCGGTGCCCGTGCCCGGAACGATCGTGCCGCTCATCGCATACCAGCGGCCGAGCAGTTCTGCGGCGAGGCGGACGTGGCCGAGCAACAGGTGCTCGCGGATGGTCGTGCTCCGGACCGGCACGTCGCCCAGCAGAATCTCCGGAACGACTTCGACCTTGATGTCGAGCGGTTCGAGGACCCGGCGCAGCAGACCGGCGTCGCCGGTCCCACGGCTGCCGAACCGGTGGTCATGGCCGACAACCACCGCTGCCGGGTGGAGTGATTCGACAATGTGGCGCTGGATGAAGTCCGGCGCGGCGGTGCCGCGGAGTTCGGCGTCAAACCTGAGCAGGCAGATATACTCGACGCCCATCTCGGTGAGGAGGGCTTTCTTTTCGGCAAGGGTGGTAAGAATGTAGGTGAAGTCGGGGTAGATGATCTGGGCCGGCAAAGGGTCATAGGTCAGGACCCCGGTCCTGCCTCCGAGTCCGGCCGCGATTTCCGCCGCGCGCCGGATAATCTGTTGGTGCCCGAGATGGACACCGTCGAACGAGCCCATGGCGATGACGAGAGGCGACGGGGGACGGGGGACAGGAGACGGAGGATGGGGGTCAGTCGGCATAGATAATCCGTTCAGTACGCAAGTCTGAACCATTTGACACGACGATGGCGAGAAACCTGTGGTCGTCAGTCTCAGCCATTCCGAATCCGTCAGTTCCGGATGTCACTGAACCCTCGAAACCTCTCAGTACCTTGCCCTGCAACAACTGCTGCGCCTGGGTCGGGGAGACGTTCACGCGCCGCATTCCAGCCAGCGCAGCGTCAATCGGCACCAGCCGGTCGGCCAGCAGTGTCGCGTCAAGCGTGTCCAGCGCCGTGGCATCTCCAACCGTGAACTGCCCGATTCTTGTCCGCACGAGGGTCGCGAGCGTTGCGACCGTGCCCAACGCCGTGCCCAGGTCTCGGGCCAGCGCCCGGACATATGTCCCCGCCGACACACGGCAGCGGATAGTAGCGCCGGGCGGATTCCATTCAAGCAACTCCAACTCGTATACGGTGACCCGGCGCGGCTTCGGTCGGACTTCCAGTCCTTTGCGGGCCAATCGGTACTGCGGCTGACCGTCTTGTTTCAAGGCGGAGAACGCGGGTGGTACCTGCTCGATTTCACCGGTGAACCGGGCAAGGCAATCTCGTACCCGTTCTGCAGTCAGCCCGTCTACCGGCTGTTCGTTAAGCACCTTCCCGGTAATGTCATCGGTGTCGGTCTGCTTTCCAAACAGCACACCGGCTACGTACTCCTTCGGTAGGTTGAGCAGGAACCGGCTGACCTTGGTTGCCTCACCCAGCAGCACAAGCAGCACGCCGGACGCAAGCGGGTCCAACGTCCCGGCGTGGCCCAGAGGAATTGGCGATTGACGATTGGCGATTGACGATTGGAGGATGGGCTTGATGCGCCGGATGACGTCGTAGGACGAGATACCGGACGGCTTGTTCACGTTCAGCACCCCGCGCATCTGACGAATCAGACCCGGATTTCACCACAAAGACACCAAGACACCAAGTCAGGATTCCCGGTTACTCGAGCCGGGGAACATCCCGATTCTCTTCGTGTCTTTGTGCCTTGGTGGTTAATCCTGCTCTCCGGTCTCGTTCTTGTGGAGTTCGGAGATAATCTCGTTGATGTGCATTTCGTGCGCGAGCAGGTCGTCGAGCGCAAAGCGGAGTTCCGGCAGGGCGCGAAAAACGACCATCTGGCCAAGGCGGCGCCGGATGAACCCGCGCGCGTGCTGGAGATGCTCGAAGGATTCCTGCCGGGTCTTTTCGTCTCCCATTATTGAGAAATAGACCGTTGCGTTCTTCAGGTCGCGGGAGATATGGCAGCGCGTGACAGTGACGAATCCGATCTTCGGGTCGGAGAGTTCAGTCAGCACGATTTTCGCGACGGTGTCTTTGATGGCATCAGCGACTCGCTTATCCCGGTGTTGCATGCCTGTATTCTAGGGCTTGTGGCCGGGTTGTAAAGTGCTGCCCTGAGGGTTTGTTGTTGACCGGATGCGCCCGCTCGGATAGATTGAGATGGCATGCGAATCCAGGTCCTCGTGTCCTTCGCGGTCGGCGCGGCACTGCTGTCACTGACCGGTTGCTGCTACTACGCGCCGATGGTGACAGTGAGACAGGGGCCGGGTGGCAGTGGTCAGACACCTGGGGCAGTAACCAAGCCGGGACAGTCCCCGGCGGGCGAGCCGTTGGTGCGCGTGCGGCTAGGCAGCGGCAGCACCGCGTTCTTGAGTTCGAGCCGGGGTCTGACCCTGACCGCCGGTTCGTTTCACCAGTCGGTTGGCCCCAACCAGGTGGTACAGGCGAAGTTTGAGGGCGGGCTCACCATCGCTGCCGGCGGCAAATCCTCATCCCGCATTGCCGACACGCTCGCAGTCACGTCCGCAGCAGACGGCCTTGTCCGGGTCGGCGACCGCAGCTACCGTGGCCGGCTCCTCCTGTACCGGTCCGCGGACGGCGACCTGGCGGTGGTGAACGTGCTTGGTCTGGAGGATTACCTATGCGGCGTGGTGCCCTGCGAAATCGGGTCGATAGACGCCCGCACGGTAGAAGCGGCCAAGGCGCAGGCGGTCGCGGCACGCAGCTTCACCGTGACTCGCCTCGGCAAGCGGCAGGGGCTTGGCCACGACCTTTTCGACTCGTATCTGCGGGACCAGGAGTATCAGGGCATCGAGCGCGAAACCGAGCTTTGCCGTCAGGCGGTGCGGGCGACGCGGGGCGAGATGCTGGAGTTCCACGGCGGGGTCTGTGAGGCACTCTACCACGGCAACTGCGGCGGCGTGACCGCGAACGGGTCGCAGCCGTACCTGAAGAGCGTGCCGGACACGCCCGGGCATCGCCGGGGCCGGAAGGCGTATTGCTCGGAGAGGCCGAGCTTCTCGTGGCAGGTGAGCATCAGGAAGGAGAGCCTCGAAGCGGTGGCGACCCGACTTTCGGGAAAGAAGTGCCGCGTGCGCGGCTGCAAGTTTGATGTTGACCGCCAGTCGCATCGGGTGAAGTATCTCGATCTCGCGACCGACCGGGGCAGCGTGCGGTTGCCGGGTTCGGACTTCCGCATGGCGATGGGGCTTAAGTCTACGGGCTTCACCATGGCGATTCGCGGCGCGACCGTGAGTTTCACCGGTCACGGCTCGGGCCACGGCTCAGGCATGTGCCAGGATGGGGCGGTCGCAATGGCCCTGGGCGGTGCAAGCTACCAGGAGATACTGCATCACTACTATTCAGGCGTAGGCCTGAATAAGCGCTACTAGCCGGCGCCGAGCCGCGGCGTTACTTGCCGCTCTTTGCTTCTACCTGTTCTTCCGGAAGGTGGGTGATTAACACGGCCGCAGCCACGACCGTTGTCCAGAACCCAATCTTGTTCCCGATTGCCGACTGGGTGATGTTCTGGGTGCGGACGATTTCATTGGAGATTCTCCAGAGTTCCTTGCGCTGGTCGTAGTTCGTGTCCGGGTTGAACTGAACTCCGAGGGTCGTTGCGAGCATCTGCGCCGCAAGGTCCTCGGCATAGTCGCCTGCGCGCTCCTCACGCTCGCCAAAGGAGTGGTACTCGGAGAGGTAGCCGTACTTCGTCGGGTCCTTGGGGATGGCCAGGCCGACCGATGCCGAGAGCAGTCGGTGCGGTTCGTTGGTGGCATTGTCGCTGACGACGGCGAACATGACCTGCCCCGGGGTCAGGAGTTTCTGGCCGCGCGTGCGGGAGATGATGCGGCAGCGCGGCGGGAAGATGGAGGAGACGCGGACGATGTTGAAGGCCGCGATTCCGGCATCGCGCAACGCCGCCTCGAAGCTCGCGAGTTTCTCGCGATGCACACCGGTGCCCTTGGTAAGAAAGACGTACTTAGGCAGGATTACCATCAGACCTCCCGAAGCGGAATTGCCGATCGACTAGTGCCGATTGGAGAATGATAACCGGCGATTTCAGAGAGTGGAGCAGACCGGGGTTGAACCGGCGACCTCCAGATTGCGAACCTGGCGCTCTCCCAACTGAGCTACTGCCCCGTGTCGAGTCGGACCTGTCGGACCGGTCGGACGGGCCGCCGAAGAAGCTACTGCCCAGCTTCAACGTTGACCAGGATGCCGTTGCGCCGGCGCTCCATGCGGTCGAAGTCTTCCGGGCTGAACTGGAAGGTTCCGATGACCGTGACCGGGCTAGGAGTGTGTCGGAGTACCGGCTATTCTGCACACATAGCCACCACCCGTTGACACCGGCCTCGCGCAGTACCGCAATAGGTTGTAGCATCGTGACTCTGTCAAGGGGTTCTCCGACAGACTCCTAGCGACGACCGGCGCCTCGCCGGTGCTCTTGGGTGTGGGCCCGAAGAACATGCAGATGTCCGGCCCGTCCGGCCAGTACGCGATGTCGCCGACCTTCACATCGCTCACCGGCACCGGATTGTCGACGCTCAGGTCAACCGGGAAATAGACTTCCTTGCCCCATGTCTCGCCCATCGTCTCGTACGGCAGCAACCCGAGCAGCTTCTCGGTTAGAGGAGAGCTGTTCAGGGCTACGGCGAAGTCGACGCCGCCGACGTTAATGCGGATATTACTCAATTGCGCTTGAATTGTAGAGAAGCCATACCGAAAGTCAATACGAGCATGCGTGCCGACCGCGTGACCGGCCGGCCATCGGAACCCGGGTTTCGCTGCCGTTCTGGACAGAATCGGGCCGGGGCTTATAATGCTTCCGTGGGCGGCCCTCACAAACCGACCGTCAGTCGCTTGTCCAGATGTCGTTTCGGCCATGCGCCGAAAGCGAGGGAGGTGCGCCAATGACGCTTTGCTGGAAGCCCGACTTCGTTCCATTTGAACTCCAACCGATCCTGCACACAATTGCCGAGGAATACGCCGTCCACGAGGGAACCGGGGGCGCGCTGGAAGTGCGGTTTGAGCACGCACCGGGCACGGTGTGCACGGTGAAGGTCGCGGGACGCGTTGCGACTGTGCGGTACGGCGCGCCGAATCTGGCGATGCGCGCGGTCGGCGCCCTGCTTGCCGACCTCGTGCTCAACCCCGGCACCGCCATCGAGCACGCCCCGTTCGGTACGTTCGGGTTCATGCTCGACTGCAGCCGGAACGCGGTGATGAAGCCGGAGCACCTGAAGCGCTGGCTGCGCCGGCTGTGCCTGTTCGGGTACAACCTGGCGATGCTCTACACCGAAGATACCTACGAACTGCCGGGTGAAGACTGGTTCGGGTACATGCGCGGCCGGTACACCGGCGCGGAGTTACACGAGCTTGACGAGTACTGCCGCAACCTCGGCATCCAGATGGTCGGCTGCATCCAGACCCTCGGGCACATGGAGCAGATACTGCGCTGGCCTACGTATGCGGCGGTGAAGGATTCGGATTCGGTGCTGCTCGTCGGTGAGGAGCGGACCTATGACCTGATTGAGAAGATGCTCGACGCGATGGCTTCGTATCTACATTCGCGGCGGATTCACATCGGGATGGACGAGGCGATGGGCATGGGCCGGGGCCGGTATCTTGACCGGTTCGGGTTCAAGCGGAGGTCGGATGTCTTCACCGCGCACCTCGGCCGGGTAGTGAAGCTCTGCCGGGAGCGCGGGTTCACGCCGATGGTCTGGTCCGACATGCTCTTCGCTATGGGCAGCCGCACCGGGAACTACTACGACCCGGACTCCGTGATTCCCGAAGAGGTCGTTGCCGCCGTTCCCCGCGAAGCGCAACTGGTGTACTGGGATTACTACCACCGGGACAAGGAATTCTACCTAAACTGGATAGCGCGGCACCGGCGGATGGGGTTCGAGCCATTGATGGCGTCCGGCATCTGGACGTGGCAGCAACTCTGGTACAACCGGCGCGAGACCGAGGCGAACGCGGGTGCCTGCATCGATGCCTGCCGCGCGGCCGATCTGAGCGAGATATTCTTTGCGCTTTGGGGCGATGACGGGGCCTACTGCGACTTTGACTCGGCCCTGACCGGGCTGGCGTTCGCGGCGGAGCGGGCCTTTGCCCCGGACCCGGCCTGGCTGCCGCAACGGTTTGAGGCCGTGTGCGGTGCCAGCTACGAGGCGGTCGTGGAGGCAGCGGAGTTGACCGGCCCGATTCGGACGGCCGGCATAATGTGGGACGACCCGCTGCTCGGCATGTTCCACCACGAGGGGCTCGCCGGCACCAAGCACGAGTGGCTGGACATTGCGCGGCGGTACAACGGACTGCAGGAGAGTCTACTCCCGTTCAGGGACGAGCAGGCGGCAGGCGACCTCCGCCACGCGGCGCTGCTGGCCGACTTTCTGCACCGCAAGGTCAATCTGCGGCTGCGACTCGACGAGGCCTATTTTCGGCGTGACCGGTCAGCGCTGTGCGCGGTCATCGGTGAGATTCCGGTCATGGTCGCCCGGCTTGAAGACCTCGCCGGGTCGTGGCGCCGGCAGTGGCTGCAGCGGAACAAGCCCTTCGGCCTCGAAGCGTTGCAGGTCCGGCTGGCCGGCCAGGCGGCGCGTTATCGTGAACTGGAGCAGCGCCTGGACGACTTCATTGCCGGGAGGATTGACTCGATACCGGAGCTCAAGCAAAGACCGGGAGACACGACCGGTGAGATCGGGGCGAACTGGAAAGACCTGGCGTCAGGATCAACGATAATCTAGGACAGACTCTAAACCCAAAACTCCAAACTCTAAAAGAAGAGGATGGCGGGGTCGGACAGTGTCCCGCCCGGCGCAGGCAGGATTGTTTGACTCGAATGCGGAACAGCCGGAGGGCTAGCAGCAAGCCCTCCGGCTGTTCTCTCCGGGTTGTCAGCCGCCGGCCGTTAGCCGTAAGCTGTCTTACGGCGCAACCGGCGCGGCGATGTTGAAGACCTGGGTGCGGATGGCCTGCAGCACCGCCTGCGTCAGGCCTCTTGCGGTCCACTTCGTGATCAGGACCGCGACTTCCTTCGCCGCCGATTCACCGGACATCTCGGTCTCGTGTGTGATGTGCCAGAGCTCGCGTCCGAAGTCGAGGTAGAACGGGTAGTGGATAACTGAAACGCCCGAGAGGTCGCACATCTGCTTGACCTGGATCTCCATCGAAGAGAGGGAGACCATCTGGGCCTGCACGTGTTCGAACATCTTGGGCCGCTTCAGGTCCAGCACACCCTTGATCCGTGCGGTGTCGAACCCGATGTCCCAGTTGTAGATCCGTTGAGTCGGGTCATTGTGAGGCTTAAGTGTCACCTCCTTTCTGCGGTGTGATTCTTTAGTCGCCGCTGTGCCGTGCCGGTGTCGGCTGCCGCTTCCGGCCACGGCCTTGGGGACGGCCCCTCCGAATTGTCAAAGAACGGTCGGTCCCGTCAGCCACTTCGTCATTCGTCATTCGGACTTCGAGCTTTGCTTCTTCGCCCTCACTAGACTATCAGCATCCGGGTCCCGGGATAATGCACCCGGCCCGAAGAGAAGGGGCGCCGGATGCGCCCCCAAAGACCGCGGCCTCAGTTGTGTTTATGGCAGATGTCCTGCCTGAGTGAGGCCGATCAGTCTCTTAACGTCCAGGTCCGGATACCGCGCCTTGAGCTTCCGGAACTTATGGTTCACGTAGACCGCGGCCTCCAATACCGGCCGCAGGGAATCGGCGAACTGCGGAAACTCCTGCAGGAACTCCTCGACCGCGGGTTCCGTGCCCTTGTGCAGCAGGGCGATATACTCTTCCATCGCCGCCATTTCCGCCTCACACGGCGTCGAGTATCCGGAACAATCCAAAGCCATAGGCACTCCTTTCATCACATTCCGACCCACCGGCCTAGCCCATCCGCCGCCGCAGCGTCTCCAGTCCCCGTCGCACGTCGCTCTGCAGGGTTCCGGGCTTGCGGCCGGTCAAATCGGCCAGTTCTTTGTAGGACATTTCGTCGCAGACGTAGCCCAGCACTGCGACCTGTTGGTTCCGGGGGAGCGGTTCGACGATGCGAAGCGCTTCCTCCACGGCCACGATCTGCTCGTGGTCCTGCTCCGGCCCGGGCAACGTGGGCTGCTCCTCTTCGGGCATGGCATCGAAGCTCACCATCTTCGGAACACGCTTCCGGCTTCTCAGGTAGGAATACCCCAGGTTCCGCGCGAATCCCACGGCCCAGCTACGGAAGTTCCGCTTCGGGTCGAACTTCCCGAGCTTGGCGTAGATGGCTGCCCAGCACTGCGCCTTCAGGTCCTTCGTGTCCTCTCTGTTTCTCACGATGCTGAGCAGGCAGGCCCCGATACTGCGGTCGTAGCGCTCAACGAGCTCCGCAAACGCCTCAAGGTCGCCTGCGAGC
>JAPLUO010000201.1 GCA_026397595.1 Caldifarciminota bacterium | reverse complement strand
CCAAGCCCAAGTCCTGACGCGGAAAGGGCCGGCGCCGACCCGGCCCTGCCCACATTGAGAAAGCTATTCCTCGCGCCATTCGGCGCGCATGACGCTACCGAGCGTGTGCTCAAGGCAGCCCTCGAAACCGGGGTCGAGCCGGCTGAAATCCTCTACCTCTGCCCCAGCCCGCGCAAGCAACGTCTGGTCCAAGTACAGTTCTTCAAGCTGGTCAACCGCCCGGCGATTGTGCCCCCGCAGTTCAAGACCCTGAACCAGGTCGCGCGCGACCTACACGAGCAGTTCGGCACCGCGCGCCGCTTCACGTCCGAACTTAAGCCCCTGCTGGTCCAGCGCCTGCTCTCCTTGGAATGCGTGCAGCGCGGAGCTGCCGCCTTTCCGGAAAAGCGGGAGCTGCGCTCCCGCACTCCAAAGCCCTCCATCGGTTACGCGCGCGCGGTCGGCGATTTCATCACTGAAGTCAAACGCTACGTCCCCCGTTCCGAGCAGGCGGGTCTCAAGGACCGTTTCCGGGAGTTGCTGGCAGCCTACGAAAAGCCGCTGGCCCGCGCGCTTGAGGCGCTCGATGCGCTCGAGGCGTACAACCGCGAGCTTGCCTCCCGGAACTGGGCTGACGACGAAGACATCATGGCCGAGGCTGCCCTGCACGTCGGCAGGAACCGAACATGCCCGCGCGTCTGCTGGCTGCGCTCATCGCGCAGGCTGAGACGTGCGTCGCTCTCGGCTATGCCGGCGACCCCGAGGACCAAGACTATCGTCTGGCCTCGAAGTTCGTGGAACTGGTCCGGCAACAGGGCGGATTCACAGTCGAGACCCTTCCGGCCTCGCCTACCCCGCCTGAGCCGCAACTCTTTGCCTTCCCGACAATCGAAGACGAGGTCGCAGGCATCTGCCGCGACATCCTCGGCCGCGGTGCGGACGTCAGCCTCACCGACACAGTGGTCGCGTTTCCCAAACTCGCGGACTATGCCGCAATGGTCAAGCGGGTCTTCGAGCAGTACGAGCTACCGGTCACGGTCTACCCTGCAACCGACCTTGCCGCGTCGCCCCCGGTCCTCGCCGTGCTCGAACTCCTCCGCGCGCTGGACTCCGGCTATGAGCGCATCGCCACCGCGGCCGCGCTCGGCTCGCCCTTTCTGCCTGGTCTGCTCAAGCTCAAGGCCGAGAGCGACTTGGAGAGCCGCGGCCGGGCTGCTGTCGCGCTCAATCACTACTCACGCCGCGCCCGAATCATCAAGGGCCGGGTCAACTGGAACAACATCGCGGCCCGGCTTGAGGCCGCCGAGGACCGGCTCGAAGATACCGAGGTGGAGTTCGTCAAAGACCTGCAGAGGCGCGTCCGACAGGCGACCGGCCTTGTCGAGAAGATGCTCGAACCGGCCGACACCATCGGCAACCAGGCGCGCCGGCTCAAGCAGTTCCTCGAAGCAGTTGACTACTGCCGGAATCTCAAAGCCGAAGAACCCGGCACTGATGAACTGCTCGAAGACCGCAGCGCCCTGCACGACATCCTCGATGCCCTGACCGGTTTCGAGGACGATTTCGGCGCGCGGAAGGAGTCGCGCGCACAGTTCATCAAGACTCTTGTGTACCTGATTCGCCTGGCCGGTCGCGCGCCGGAGCCCGCGCCGGCCGGCGTCATCGTCATGGACATGACCGAGACGCTGGGCCTCGCGCCGAAGCACCTCTATTTCGGCGGCCTGACCGAGATCAACCTGCCCGGTGCATATTCCGGGGACCCGATACTGCCGGACCGAGTGCGACGGGAACTCGGCATGCCGGACATTGACTGGCACCGGGACTGGCAGCGGTTCAACTTCTGCCGCACCCTGTCCGCGTCGCCCAACGCTCCTTTCTTGAGCTTCTACGATTCGGATGAGGGCCGGCCGGTCCTTCCCAGTCCGTTCCTCACGACCACGGCGCTCAAATCCGAATCCTCTGACGTCATCTACTCAAAGGCCGAGGAGCAAACGGCCCAAGGCAAGGCAGCCGGCGTGCGCTTTGCTGCCACCTGTCGCACGGTTGACTTCGGCCGGGACGCGGACGTGCTCAAGACCCTGGCCGCGAGGTTCGGCCCGGAACGCCCCATCTCGGTCACCCGGCTCGAAGCATACAGGACGTGCCCGTACCTCTTCTATATTGAGAGCATCCTCGGCCTGGAAACGCCCGAAGAGCCGCGCTACGACATCGACGCACGCCAGTGGGGGTTGGTGGTCCATCGCGTCATGGAAAAGCTCTACGCGCACGGGTCGGTTCCGGTCGAGCAGGTGCACGACGCCGCGATGAAAGCACTCGACGCCACGCTTTCTGAAGTTGAGCTGCCGGTCTTCTGGCAGGAAGTTACGCGCAAGGTCTTTGCCAACCTGCTGCCCGACCTGGTCCGTTGCGAGGCGGAACTGCGTGAAGGCGGGTTCCAGCCGCAGAAGACCGAGCTTTCACTCAACGGCAACCTCGCAAAGGACATTGCCGTGCGCGGCCGGTTCGACCGAGTGGACGCGAGCACCACGGCCTTCCGCGTGCTCGACTACAAGACCGGCAGGCCGGGCAACTTCACACCCAAGGCGGTGATTGACGGCACGCACGTGCAGCTTCCCCTGTACGCGTGGCTCTACCAGCAGGACAAACCCGGACTGGCGATTGACAACTTCGGCGTGTATGCCCTGCGCGAGCCCGACGTCATCTGGTTTGCCAGGCGCAAGTACACGGTTGACGAACTGGTGAAGGCCGCGCTTACGAACGCGGTCGCGATTGTGAAGTCCATCCGCAAGGGCGAGTTCCCGGCCCTGCCCGCGGATGACCGGGTCTGCGAGTACTGCAACCTCGGCCACACCTGCGGCTTCACCGAGGCCGGGAAGGACTGATAGATGGCCGGCAGATCCTCATTAGGAATTAGTAATTCGGAATTAGTAATTCCGCTTCGCCATATGGTCGTCTTTGCTCCTGCCGGATCCGGCAAGACCGAACGCCTGAGCCGCCGCTACATCGAACTGCTCGAAGCCGGAGTCAAGCCCGAGCGAATCCTCACGCTCACCTTCACGGAGAAGGCCGCGGCCGAGATGAAAGAACGTATCTTCGACCGCCTGCGCGCACACAACCCGGAACTGTACCGCCGCCTGCTCGACGACGTGCTGAAGCTCCGCATCTCGACGATTCACTCTTTCTGCCTATCCCTGGTCAAACGCTTCGCCCCGCTGCTCGGCCTGGACCCGCGCGTCGACGTGCTGGCCGACTCCGGCTCCCTCTGGGACAACGCCAAGTACGACACGCTGATGCAGGTCGCCGAAACCGAGCGCAACTCCGAAGACTACGCGAGTCTCATGGACCTCGTCACCCACGACCGCACCCAGGGCTGGTCCCGGCTCTCCGGGCTGTTCGACGCATTCTTCGGCAAGCGGGTCGCGGTCCTGCGCGCGCGCATGCTCGCGCCTGACCTGTCCACACTTGAAGCCCTGGCCGACTCGCTCAAGGCCTGCCCGGTCGGGAAGGAGAAGTTCCCGGACTACCGCCGCCTGTTCCCCAAGCAGTACTCGCCCGACGCGATTGCTGATGCGGCCCGCCTGCTCGAAGACAATGCCACCGTCTTCATGACGACCGGCGGCACTCCGCGAATCAGGGGCTGCTCAGAAGAGGAGCAGGCGTGGAACGGACAGATGGTCGAGTTCAGCAATCTCGTCCGAGTGGCCAACTGGAACGTCGAATTCGGCCGCTCGTTCGAGCTATTCCGCAAGCGCTTCCTCGAAACCTATACGCAGGCCAAGCGCGAAGCCGGGCAGGTTGACTACGACGACATGGAGTTTCTCGCGCTCAAGCTGCTCCACGAAGAAGCCGAATGGCAGAATATCCTCTACGCCTTTGACGAACACACCGACCACATCCTGGTGGACGAATTCCAGGACACGAGCTTCCTGCAGTGGGGCATTATTGACAAGCTGACCGAGGAATGGCGCGCAGGCGAGGGCGCCAAGACCGACCGCGACGTCAGCCCGACCATTTTCATCGTCGGCGATGAGAAGCAATCAATCTACATGTTCCGCGACGCCAAGGTCGAGGTCTTTGCCGCGGCCGCGGACAAACTCGAACTGTGGCTGGGCAAGGACAAGCTCGAACGCATCACCCTCGAAGACAACTACCGCTCACTCCAGGCGCTGATAGACTTCAACAACGCGCTGTTCTCCAAGCTCATGAGTCCGACGAGTCAAACTGGTCCGACCAGTCCGACGCCCTGGATGACGCGCTACGCTTCGTTCACGCGCGCCCGCAAGAACACCGCGCCCGGCAAGGTGGAAATCATCCTCGACAAGCTCGACGACAACGTCGCCCCCCGCCGCCAGCGCGAAGCCGCCATCATCGCCAAGCGAATCAGGGCACTCGTGGCTTCCCCCTCACCACAATCCTCTCCCCCAAGGGGAGAGGAGGCCGGAATCCCCTCTCCCTTGAAGGGAGAGGGGAAGAGTGAGGGTGGAGTCATCGTGTTCGACCGCAATCCCGTGCCCGACGGCCCGGAAATCGCCCGCCCCTGCGAGTATCGGGACATCGCCATCCTCATTCGCTCCCGCACGCATCTGCCGGTCATCGAGGACGCGCTGCTTGGGGCCGACATCCCATTCATGGTGCTCGGCGGCACCGGGTTCTATTCCGAACCCGAGACCCGCTACCTCACTTCCCTGCTCTCGTTCCTCGTAGACCCGACCGACGACGTCGCACTGTACGTCACGCTCCGCGGCCCGTTCTTCGGCATCGAAGAGCGCGCCCTCTTCTTCGCCAACCAAGGGGGACTGTCCCCGAATGGGGACTGTCCCCAAAGTTTCCTGTCGGACCGTATCAGAACCCACGCCCAGCCCGACACGCCGCTGCACGCCGCAAGGACCGCTTTGGATGGCTGGCTCTCGCAGGTACACCGCGTCCCGCTGTCCCGTATCCTCGAACAGGCGCTCACCGAGCGCGGCGCGTGGGCGAAACTCTGGGAGCCCCAGCGGGAAGCCAATGTCCGCAAGTTCATCTCGATTATCGAAGGCTGGGAGACCTCGGGCGACCACCCGCTCCGAATCCTCAGGCAGCTCGAACAAGCCGGCGCGAACGAGCCCAAGGCCGACGTGCGCACCGAAGGACGCAACGCGGTCCAGATAATCACGGTCCACTCGGCCAAAGGCCTGCAGTTCCCGGTTGTGTTCCTGCCCGGGCTCGACGACAAGATACGCTCGGCCAATTCCTCCGGCGACCGGCTGGTCATCGAGGAAATCGCGGCGGACGACGTGCTGGTATCTTACATCCCCGACGCCGGAATCAGGAGGACGAACGAATTCCACCAGCGCTACGTGATGAAGGAGTACGAGGAAGAGAAGCGCATCTTCTACGTCGCCTGCACCCGCGCGCGCGACGCGCTGTTCCTCACCGGCATCTGCAATGGGACTGTCCCCGCACGGGGACTGTCCCCAGAGTTCCAGGACACGCGCCTCACCTGGCTTGTCGAACTCCTCGGCCTTCACGAAGAGGGCGACGGCTTTGCCCTCGAACCCGAACTCCCCGGCACGACCTGCATCACGCCCGCTGACATCCCCGAAGTCAGCATCCCCGCTCCTACTGCGCGGGATGCCGAACCAGTCCTGCCCGTCCGCCAATCGTCAATCGTCAATCGTCAGTCGTCAATCCCTGTGATTCGCGCCGTCACCCGCCACACGCCCAAAGACCACGCGGCCTTCGACCACGAGTCCATCGGCCTGGGCGAAGTCATCCACAGGCTCCTTGAAGAGATATCGAACGGGACGCTGACGGCTAACGGCTCACAGCTTACAGCCGAGATTCATCGGCTCCTGCGTCTAGCGGGCCTAGACCTCTCCTTCTCCGCCAATCTGCAATCTGCAATCTGCAATCTGCAATCCGAAATCGCTGTTTGGGATATTGTTCAACCGAGGCCCGGTTCCTTCGCCGAGCTGCCCATCACCTACTCCGACGGCACGACCATCTTCACCGGCCGCATCGACCGGCTCATCGTCACGGACACCGAAGTCCGCATCTACGACTACAAGACCTTCAAGGTTGCGAAGAAAGACATCCCGCTGCTGGCCAGAGAGTACTACGACGGCCAGCTCAAGCACTACGAAGCCGCCTGCTCGCGCCTGTACCCCGGCAAGAAGGTTTCAACCTTCCTCATCTTCACGGCCTTGCCCGAAGTCGTTCAGACAAGCTGACGCCCCGCACCACAACGGAGGCTGGACGACGGCCGCTAGCGCGGCTTCAGAGTTGCGATCGGCACGACCATCTCTTCTAGCGAGATACCGCCGTGCTGGAAGGTGTGCTTGTAGGTCTTCTCGTACTCCCGCGGCTTGGTCGGGTAGATGAATTAGTAGTCGTTCTTGGCAATGGCGAACTTCGCGCCGAGGTGGTCGACCGGCAGCATGAGAGTCTCGGGGTTGTTCAGCAGGATCGCATCGCGGCCCTCGACCCGGATTGCAGCGCCGTGCTTGTAGCGCAGGTTGGCGGAAATCTCGCGGCTGCCATATATCAGGGTCGGCCGCTTCACGCGAATGAACCCGTGGTCGCTTGTGATGATAACCGTGCACTCACGTCGTGCCAGCGTCTTCATGAATTCGAACACCGGCGAGGATGAGAACCAGACCCGTGTCATACCCACGAGTGCAGCGTCGTCCGGGACTATCTCATCAAGCAGCCGCGTGGTTTTGATGGAGTGGATGAGCAGGTCGAGGAAGTTGATGACGACGGCCACGAACCGGACGTTCTTGTCGAGCAGGGCGGCCCGGGAGCCCGCCAGTTCGTCACCGTGGGAGACCTTCAGGTAGCCGTGGCGGCCGTCGAACCTCATCCGCCGCAACTGCTCGTCGAGCAACTCAGGCTCGAACCGGTTCTGCCCGGTATCCTCTGTCACCCAGTACTTCGGATAGCGGCGCAGGATGTCGAGCGGCAGCAGGCCTGAGAAAATGGCGTTCCGCGAGTAGGGCGTCGCGGTCGGCAGTATCGAGCAGTAGTACCCGCTGTCAATCTCGAAGTAGTCCGCAAGCAGCGGGGCGATTGCGTTCCACTGGTCCGCGCGCATGGAGTCGAGGACGATGAGATAGGTGTTCGGGCCGGCCCAGTGCGGACGGACGTATCGGTCCATGACCTGGTGCGACATGGTCGGCCCTTTGCCGGCCAGCCAGCTTGGGTACTCGTCCTCGACGAACCGGTTGAATTCACCGTTGGCGTCGCGCCGGCGGTCCATCTCGACGTCCTGCAGCCCGGCATCGGCGTAGCGGCCAAGCAGCCGCTGCCAGTTACCCAGCAACCGGTAGTAGTCAACCCAGCCGTTCCACGAATCGAGGTCGCGCTGCTGGTTCATCGCGGCCATGTACTCCTGTGCGATACGGCCCGAGACCAGTTGCTGCTTCTCCAGCAGGCGCTTGAGCACCGCGAGCAGTTGCACCGGTGTAAATGGCTTGATAATGAAGTCGTCGACGAGCTTGCCGAACGCTTCGTTTATCAACTCCTCCTGGTCGGACTTGGTGACCATCGCCACCAGCAGGTTCGGGTCAATCTGCTTCAGCCGGCGCAGCACCTCCAGCCCGTCCATCCCGGTCATGATCTCGTCGAGCAGGACCAGGTCGAAATCCCGGGTCTTGACCAGTTCGATCCCGTCCGGGCCGTTGGTCGCGGTCTCGACCTGGTAGCCCTTGTCCTTCAAGGCATAGATGAACGGGCGGAACATGTCAATCTCGTCGTCGATCCAGAGTATCTTCATGAATATGTCCGATCGGTCGGATCGGTCCTATCCGACCTATTCCTTTCCCGCCACCGGCAGCAGAATCGAGAAGACCGTGCGTCCCGGCTGAGATTCCTTGAGCAGCAGCTTGCCCTGGTGGTAGCTCTCGACGATGCGCTTGGCCAGAGTCAGGCCTACCCCCCAACCGTACTTCTTGGTAGTTACTCCCGGCTCGAACAGCTTGTCAATCTTCACGCCTTCGCCGGTATCGGTCACTTCGATCTCAAGGTACCGCCGGTCCGGGCCAAGCGCGCAACGGACGCCGATCTCACCCGGCTTCGTCCCGATTGCGTCAACACTGTTCTTCAGTAGGTTCTCCAGCATCCATGAGAACAACACGTCATCGACCCGCACCGGCGCGTCGTCAACGATTTCGGCTGTGAACACGACCGTCTTCGGTGCCCGCCGGCGCACAAACGCCACTGAGTGCTCAATCGCCGCCCCGACCCGATGCGGGCTCAGTTGCGGCGGCAGCCCGATGCGGCTGAAACGGTCCAACACTTCCTTCATCCGCACCAGGTCCTGCTCCATCTCCTTCACCGTGTCCGGCGACCGCTCGCGCAGCACGTCCAGCCACGCGCTGAAAGAAGAAAGCGGCGACGCCATCTGGTGCGCGGTCTCCTTGGCCAGCGCGGTCCAGATGTGCTCCTGCTCCCGGCGCTTGTAGGCGAGGATACCCCAGATACCGACGGTCACGAACCCGACGAGGAGCAGCACCTGCAGTACGGAAAACATGGTCAACGACCGCACGGAACGCACGAGGTTGGCGTTCACGTTCCTGAGCGTTACGGCCGACTGAGACAGGCCGTAGTGAATCTCCCCGAGCTTCCGCGTCGAATCCCCCTCGGATACTGCCAGCGGCACCGGCTCGTGCTCGCTGTCCAGAACGTATATCAGGCCGGCAAGCTGGGTCGAATCCGGGTCCTCGAACGGCAGGTTACGGTGCGAGGTCGGCAGGCCCTTTGCATCGGTGATGATGACCGGGAAATCAAGCTTCTTGATGACTTCGTCGAAGATAATGTCGAGTTCCGGCGAGCCGCCTTCGGACGGCTCGGTCGCCCGCGACATGAACTTCGCGTACATTCTGGACCGGAGCTGGGTATCGTTCTCAAGCTGGGCGGACAGCGTATGGACGTAGCCCTGCCATGACCGCGACAGCCTGATTAGGAGATACTGGGAGTAGAAAAACCAGACCCCAGCCAACGCCAACAGCCCCAATATGAAATAGAGCTGCAGCAGCCGGGCGCCGAATCTGAATCCAGACCTGTTCAAGAACGTTGTGTGTCGATTAATGTTAGAGCCCGCAGCGCCGAAGTCAAGCACAGGGCACGCTGCTTTCCGTCTTCCCTTCTATCGAACTCCCTCCTTCCGCCCGCGGTCGGCCGGGAATAGAAGCAAACCGAATCAGGTAGATTTCTTGACAGCCCGGCTTGACCATGTTAGCCTACCCTGTCCGATTCACAGGAGGAAACTATGACGAAGATAGTCCCATTGGTTGCATTGGTGTTCGCCGCGGGCGGCTGCTCGGCCCCGGCGCCGGCCGCACCGCCTGCCGCACCGACCGTCGCACCCGCGACCGTTTCCGACGCGGTTGTCAGGTCGAGCCGGGCGTTCGGCTTCGACCTGTTCGGCGAGCTGGCCGCTGCCAACTCTAAAGACAACATCTTCATCTCACCCACCAGCGTCGCCATGTGTCTTACTATGACATGGAACGGCGCGTCCGGCACGACCCGAACCGCAATGGCCGCCGCCCTGCGCCTCACCGGCCAGGACATCCAGCAGGTGAACGGTTCCAACGCCGCGCTGCTGAA
>JAPLUO010000096.1 GCA_026397595.1 Caldifarciminota bacterium | reverse complement strand
CATCATCTCCCGGGCAAAGCTCTTACCATCGATCATGATGGCGACAAACCGCACTCCATCCCAGTGCCGCTCGCAGAACTTCCGGATGCGGTCGGCCATCACCCGCACATAGTGCCGGCTGACGCTGGACCGCTTCACTCCGAAACCACGCCGGACTTTTTCGACCACCTGATCGTAGTTCCGTGTCGACACGCCATGCACGATTCTCCGCAACACCGCCCCGCGCAGGTTGTCAGGATTCTGCAACAACGGGTATACTTCCAACTGAGCTTCGTCGCCATCGGTATGGCGGACCCGGGGACGATCAAGCGGCACCTTCTGTCCAGCTAACATCGCCCAGCCACGCTGGCCCCCGTGCCGCCTTGCCACGTGCTTCTCGGGGCCGTGCACGTACGTCCCCCGCAGAACTGTTCCACCACGTCTTGCAGGAGGCCGGCCGCAACCATCTGGCCGATCTAGACCACGAGGCTGTGCAGCCCTTCTTTCAAGAGCCCCAGGACACTACGCTGGTCCAGCGCGGCCAGCATCTGCTGGCCTGCTGACCTCTCGTTCCGACTTGCAGCGGACGACCATTTCCGATACTTTCTCACAGCGGTTCTCCTTTCATAACTTTCAAACAACCCAGATGTTAACATCCGAGCAGGGGAACCGCTATTGAATTTCAACTAAGATAGGGACATCCTCTCGCTTCCGGTCACGGCTGTCCGCCGGTCTCACCCTCAGAGCTTCCGGGGCAAGCCTTTGTCATCTCCTCTTCGGACTTATGACTTGCGCCCTCGCACCGGGGCGAGGCGCTGTTACGGCACAACCGGTGCCGCGACGTTGAACACGTCGGCGCAGATAGACCTCAACACCGACTGCCCATGGCCGTGGCCAGCATCTGCTGGGTCAAACCGCCCCTGACCCGGCACTCGCGCAGCCGCCTGCCCAGTTCCGCATTGCAGTTGAACCGGCCCTTCGGTCTCTTCGTATCCAGGCACCAGCATACGCATGATAAGGATTCTTATCAAGCGTATTCCATCACATGTCTGTGTAAGTCGTTGGACCTCTGACTACTATCACCAGTTGCCTGAAATCGACACCCCCGTTGGGGGGAGGCTCTCCCCAAGCCTTTGGCAGGCTCATTGGCAGAGCCTCTGCCAAGGCCTTTGGCAAGCTCTCCGGCAAAGCCTCTGCCAAGCTCATTGGTCAAGCCTCTGGCAAGGTCTTTGCCCCGCTCTCCGGCAAGGTCTCTCGTGAGGCCTCTGCCGAGGTCTCTGGTAATGTCTCTCCTCCGCTCCGTGGCAGAGACTCCGGCAAGGTCTCTTCCAAACTCATTGGCGAGATCTCCGGCAAGGCCTCTGGCAAAGCCTCTCCCAAGGCCTTTGGCAAGTTCTTTGGCAATGCCTCTGCCAAGCTCTTTCCTCCGTTCTTTGGCAGTACCTTTGCCCGGTTCCGATACCCGCCCGGCCAGGCGGCCGTCGATCATCTGCGACACTACCTGCGACACTCGGCGCAGCCATGTTGACATTCATTCGACCGGAGGTATCCTATGACCGTGAAGCAACGGCCGCTGCTGTACATTGAGACATCAGCCTTCGGTTTCTACTACGACGAGGAACCGCGCAATGCACTCAGACGTGAGGCGGTGCGCGCCCTCTTCAACCAGATCGACCTCGGCGTGCTTCACGCGGCAGTCTCCCTGCTGACAGTTAAGGAACTAGCAGGCGCGCGTGAGCCGACCAGGACCGAACTGCTCAGCTTGGTGGAACGGCTTGAAAAGCTGGCCGTCGATTCCGATGAGGTAGATAACCTGGCGGAGTACTACATTGCCGAGAACATCGTCCCGCGTGTCGCCGCGGCCGACGCCCGGCACGCGGCTCTCGCGGCGGTAGCTGGAGCCGAAGTACTCGTGACATTGAACCTGAAGCACGTCGCCAACGAACTGACCGAACGCAGGTTGAATGCGGTGAACACACGCGAAGGCTACCCGCAGGTCAGGATCAAGACACCTGAGGACGTGGTGCGCTATGAAGATTGACGACAAGGAGTGGATGGACTGGCTGCACGACATGCGGGCCAGGGAAGAAGAGAAACGGATGCGCGACGGCATCAGCGGAGCGGAATGGCTGCGTCGCACCTCGGCACACGCTCAAGAAGTGCTAGCCTCTCTGCCCGAGCGCGAACAGACGCCCGTCGCCCGCGACAAGCCCGGGACCGAGGGCCGCAAGCCGTGAGCCGTAGGCCGTTAGCCTTCGGCCGTCCACCCCGCCGATTTGACATCCCCGCCCGCGAGTTTTAGTATGTCCTCGATGAGGACCGGCGCTCTGCTCTGCCTGCTGCTCGCGAGTTGCGGTCTGAGAAGCGTAGATGTTGTCATGGAGCCAACCTCCACACCAGGCGTGTTTGGTTCCAATGGTGTCGGGATCATCACCGTTCCGATACCGAAGTATCCAGAGTACGTTCGGATGGCCGGCATAGAGGGCCAGAATCGGATTTCACTCAGGTTCACAGCTGGCTGGACTGCTGAGAGCGTACAGGTCGCTGTGGCCTCCGGTAACCAATGGCTGGATGACAGCGCCTGCTACGCGGCGGCAGGGACCGTGTTGGAGCCTGCTCCCTCCGCAAGGCTGCGAACCCCGATCTACTCGGAGATCAACTACAGCTTTACGTTATACCGTGTGGCAGCGTCGGGCGGAGCTTGTTCGAGCCCGGACAGCGGCAAACAAGCTCTCGTAGAGATAACCAAGGTTCGAGTCTGGTCTAGGTAGAGGAATCGGGAGAACCGCCTCAATTCCGCCCGCCGATTTGACATCCCCGCCCGCAAGTCCTAATATGTCCGCGATGAGGATCGGCCTCCTAGTGCTGACAAGCCTGCTCCTGACCGCGATGCCGGGCTGCCTCATCACCCCCAAGCCGCCGACGCCGACTCTTACCGGTCCGGATACCGCCTGGGCGGGCACCCTGACGACCTTCACGACTTCGCCCGTGCCGCACACAGGAGGATGCGACATTGAGGTTTCCTTCGAGT
>JAPLUO010000398.1 GCA_026397595.1 Caldifarciminota bacterium | reverse complement strand
ATCGGGCAGCACCGGCTTCTTGTGTGGCACGTAGGGCGGGATCGATGCCCGTTCTTCCCACGTATTCGTGACCGGATTGAAGGCATAGAAGTCGCCGGTCTTCTCACCCTTTGCAGCGTAGATCAGCCCGCTCCCGGCGTCATATGCAAGCCAGCCGCCCAAGCCTTCAGAATCACCTGATGGAAGAGCCGGCAGCGACGCGCGTGCCGACCAGCCGGAGGCCGCAACGGCAAAGTCCACGGTCTTCACGTCGTTATCGGGGTCGTTGTCGCCGTTCAGGACCGTCCGGCATTCGGCCGTGTAGTTGCCTTCGGCAAGCGTGTGTTCCGTGAACGAGACTTGCAGGTCAGTGCCAGGTTCGATGCCCTCGTCGTTCGTAACTATATCCTCGTAGGGCGGGGTGCAGTTGATCCTGAAGGTCGTGGTGAAACCTGCCTTCAGGGTTCCGTAGTTGTGGACCGTCGCCATCGGAGTCACAGCACCAGGCGGTACGAGTCCAAGCGGGGCATCGATACTAGTCACACCCATGTCGGTCAACCCCGGAGGGGCATACCAGACATCACCCATGTAGGTTCTGTCGTCGTATCCGCCCAGCAGCCAGATTCTGTTCTGGTACACCGTAGCCCCGAGATACGCTCTCGGGATCCACTGCGCCCCGACGAACTGCTCCCAGTCGGCACCGTTTGGCGAAGACCAGACGTCGTTGCGGAAGCCGTATTGATTGTCGATCCCGCCGATGACCCACAGCTGGTCGTCATAGGCCACCGATGCGTGGGCGACCCTGGCTGACCATGGAGCAGAGTTGGTCGCTTGAGTCCAGGACTCGCCGTCGGTCGAGCTCCAGACGTCGTTGCCTAGCCCATTCCTGCCAGTGCCGCCAACAACCCACATCCGTCCATCAAAGACTGCTGAAGAGTGAAGTTGTCTTGGGGTCCACGCCGCACTTGACGTGGCCTCGAACCAGTTCTCACCATCCGAACTGTACCAGACGTCGTTCTCAAAACTGTAGTCCGAAGTGCGGCCGCCGATTACCCACATGCGCCCGTCGTACACGACACACGTGTGCCAGAATCTGGGCGCCCAGGGCGCACTGGGCGTGGCCTGGGTCCACTCTACGCCATCGGTCGACCACCAGACGTCGTTGCGGTAGCCGCTGCTGTATCCGCCAATGATCCACAGCTTGCCTTCGAAAGCCACACAGCCAAGGGAGTAGCGGCCGCCCCACGGCGCCGCATCAGTGGTCCTGGTCCAGTTCAGGCCGTCAGCGGAGCACCAGACGTCACTCAGAAAGCCGCTATTGTTGTATCCTCCGGCCACCCAGAGCTTGTTCTCTAGGACCGCCACACCGGCGTTGTGTCTCGCAGGCCAGGGCGCACTCGCAGTGGCCTGTATCCATTCCATTCCCGGCGCGACGTTGACGCTTCCGGTCTGGAGGTCATTCCTCGGGTCGCCGTCGTCGGTGAGCTGAGTGCGGCAAGACACATCGTACTGACCGGGATCCTGAGGAGTCCACTCGTCGAACTGCACCTCGAGTTCAGCACCCGGGGCAAGGTCCTGCACAGACTTGGTGCTTGAATACGACGCGCCGATCTGGAACAGTACCGGGAAGTCGGCCGTGTTCGTGCCGAGGTTGGCTACGATTGCCTTCGGGGTGACACGGCTCCCCAAAACCACGTCGCCGGTCGGAGCAGTGATCTGTACCGTACTTGCATCCCAAGGCAGTGGTGGCTCGGAATACCACACGTCGTTCCAACCTGCGCCCCACCCACCAATCACCCACATTCGGTCGTTCAACACAACCGATGTGTGACCAAATCGGGCTGGCCAGTCCGCCGCACGAGTGGCCAGGGACCAATTCACGCCGTCGTTTGAGCGCCAGACGTCATTCCGGTACATGGTGTTGTCATAGCCGCCGAGTACCCACGTGGAACCGTCGAAGACCACGGAAGTGTGAAAAGCGCGTGCCGACCATCCCGGACTGGCGGTGGCCAAGGTCCAACTCACACCATCGGAAGAGTTCCATACTTCGGCTGTGCGGTTGTTGCCCCACGTGATGCCGCCGAGAACCCACATGCGGTTGTCATGGGTTAGTGTCGTGTGTATGCCCCTCCCCTGCCAAGGCACGTTCGACGTGGCGCAGGTCCAAGTCACACCATCCTCTGAATACCATACGTCGTTGAATAATCCGCCGTTGTACCCGCCAATGACCCACAGCTTGTCGTTGAAGACGCAGAAGCCGAAGAAGGCCCGGCGCTCCCACGGTGCCGATGCGGTCGCACACGTCCAGCTTACGCCGTCCGTCGAGTACCAGACATCGTTCATATAGCCAGCGTTGTCGTTGCCCCCGGCCAGCCACATCTTGTCCTTGAAGACTACAACCTCGTGACCATACCTGCCCGACCACAACGCATTGCCCGTTGCCTCGGTCCAGTCGCTTCCGTCACCAGAGTACCAGACATCGTTGTAGTACTGACTGAAAATACCGCCCAAGACCCACATCTTTCCGTCGTACTCCACGTTCGCGTGGTAGTAACGAGCGGTCCACGGAGCGTTGAGGGTCGCGGACTTCCACCTGATAGCGGGAACCCCGGCCAGTGGGGCATTCCCCGGCTCGGTGGGTGTCGAGGATGGCGGTATTGCTGGCTTGGCGAGTTTCGGATTGTGTTCATCGAACAGGGCCGGCGGAACGGCCGTCATGACCGTCGCTGTCCCGTTGCCGTCTGCCGGCAACAGGCCGGGCGGGAACGGAATGCCACCTGGCGCGGCTAGCGCTAACACGCACAGCCCTGCGATTGTGAGAAGTATGGCGAACGTCGTTCGCATCTTCTCCTCCTTTGTTTTCCTGTCGGCGGGCACCCCTTCGGCTCCCTGCCCCCGCCCCTGGCAGAGAGTCGCCGTGTCATCGGACGTCAGGCTGGCGTTCGACGTCGCACGGT
>JAPLUO010000095.1 GCA_026397595.1 Caldifarciminota bacterium | reverse complement strand
CCATGACTTACTCGACGGAGGGTGAGGAGGTTGTCCTGAAGAGCCGGATGCGGGAAATCTGCAAGTCCGGTTCTGTGAGGGGCCTCGTGGTGGACTCCCAAAAGGGGTTGGCCACGAGGCCTACTCGACCAGTCACCTATTACGGAGCGATGTCAAGGCGCGGCATGACGAGACGGTCGAGTCGGTCGAGCGGACGCTGAACCTGCGCGGGTAGACGGCACTCCGCTTTCGCCTGCGCTGTTTGACTCTCGGGCACGCGGCGGGGCGCAGTTAGACATTTCAGATTGGGGATTCTAGATTGGCGAGGCTTCCGAGGACACTGACCGCGTTCTGACGACCGCGGAGTCCCGCGCGGCAGCGGCGAGTCAGTTGTTCAGACTATCCGGCGTCTCCTGGGTAATTCGGGGGACATAATAAAAGATTGCCGAGGCCCGGAACGCGCGTCAAGCCTGCGGCCGGGCTGGCCGACGGCTTACGGCTCACAGCTTGCGGCTTCCGACTGAGGGACTTCGGCACAAGCCCGAGGGCAGACGGCTGACAGCCGACGGCTAGCGGCTTACAGCTTCCAGCCCCTTGACCAAGCGGATAGCGACCCCCTATTACGGCGTCGGCGCAGGGACGTTGAAGACGTCGGTGCGAATCGCGGCGAGGACGTCGGGCCTGAGACCGCGATTCTGCCACTTCTCCAGTAGCACCTGGGCTTCTTTCGCGAGCGTCGGGCCGGAGATGGTCCGGCCGTGCGAGAGGCGGAAGAGTTGCCGGGCAAAGTCGAGGTGACGAGCAGTTAGCAGTTAGCAGAGAGGAGTTAGCAGAAGGGGAGTGCAAAGACCCGCCCCTTGGCAATCCCTCTACCTCGATTGCGCAGAGAGCAATCATCGAAGCCTGGTAGCGTTCGGTCATGTCGGCATAGATGCGGGCAGTGGTCTGCGCCGCGATGTCGGGCGAGTACTTCGCCTTCCAGCGCGAGATTCGGCGTGTTACGTCGGACATGATAAGACTCCTTTCCGGCCTCAGGGCCGGGTTTCGACCGTTCGGACTCCAGAGGTCGTGGAGCCGGTAGCCGGCCCACGTGGCCTTCAATGGTATTAGAGCATTCTCAATGGCAATACGTAACATGGAATCTCACCGACCTGGATGATGACGGTCCCAACCGGCGGCCTGCGGCCCGGAGCCTAAGCCGGCACCTGCACCGGCAACAGGGGGGTCAATCCGGGAGTGACTCCGGCATTCAATGCCGAGTACAACACGGCCGTCAATGTGGCCGTCAATCAAGGACTTAGCCCGGACTTCAGCACCGGGAAGAATGCCGGAACCAACGCGGGGAAGAACGCCGAAGTCAGCACCGCACACAAGGGCGCAGTCAACCGCGCCATCAGCGCCGCACCCAGTTCGGAGTCGAGTTCGGCAGCCAACTGCGCCGTGACTCGCGCTTTCACCTACGTTTTCAGTCGCGAGATGAGTAGCGCAGTCAGTCGCGGGCCGAATTCGCGGCTTGGTGCTGAAGTCAGGGCCGAAGTGAACGCCGCAATCCCGATGCGAGTGCCGGGCGGAGCGCCGCGGCGCAGGGTCACTCTGGCCCATGCTATCGGCGAGTGTCCAGACGCAATGCCCGTCCACCACATGTAGTAGCTCGTCGCTGCGCAACCGCAATTTTGTCGGGGAGTGGGCGGCCCACCTACTGCCTGGAGGGTAGCTTCTGCCGTTACGGCGCGAGACTCGTCAGACCTTACAACTGCCGGTACTTCAAGACGAACAACGAGTCG
>JAPLUO010000128.1 GCA_026397595.1 Caldifarciminota bacterium | reverse complement strand
GCCATCTCTCTCGTTATCGCTTGCTTCTCACGCATGGTTAGTACCATCTGGCCATCTCCTTTTAGGTCCGGGGAAGGTCAGATTATGGCTCCTTTCAGCTAGATTCCTTACGTGAGGCAACGACCCCGTTTCGTATAGATTTCTGGTGAGGCAACGCGCGGCCTTGACTTCCCGGCCCGCGAGTCCTAGGAGCGCGGCCGAAAAGCCACGCGGCGGCGGACGCAACTATGGTGCCACCATTGAAAATCAAGGGGTTACGCGATCTCCTGCCTGCTGTGGCGCGGCCGCAACTGGGGTTTCCGGCCGGGCTTCTAGAATCCAACCATGACGGCGCGGATCCACCAGGACGATGCAAGGCCAAGTGGCAGTGTCGTGGCTGCGGCTCTCACCTGTCTTTCCGCGTCGTTGCTGGTGGCACTTCTGCTCATCCCGGTAGGATGCTCTAGAGATAACCTGGAGCCCTTGGAAGGCAAGGTCGTGTTCAGTATCCGTGAAGCCTATGACCCGCCTCACGACAGCGGCTATCCGCGGATAGAGCTCTCGATGGCTACTGAGAAGATCTACCCAGAGTCCTACCTGTCCATCGCCGCGGGCGTTTGGATTGACGGGCCACTGGTTGCTGTTGACATCGACGGAATCCACTACCCAGACGTCCTCCTCACTATGCCAGGCCCCGCGGTCTTCACTTGGCCTCTCGACCTTGCGGGCGGTAGATACGTCTGTCGGTTCTCGTACGGTGGCCACGACGACACCTACTTCCTGACCGTCACCGACTCTTCTATTCGCGTGTCCGGCACCGAGGGGAGCATCACGAAGCCCCCGACCGCCCTCTGCTGGCGGCATCCGGTGAATTCATTCGCATATGTCTGCGGGACGACCGAGGAAGATACGTGGGTGTATGATGACTTCCTGGACTCCCTCAGGGATCAGGTCAGCCTTACCGAGTTCGGGTTCCCGGATTCCGGCGTGATTCCGTATCCGCGTTCCAGTTCGGGCCACCACCGCGACATGCCGGCCAAGTACTTCCTGTATCAGAATGATGCCGACTTCGAAGAAGCAGGACGGGTACTGAAAGAGTATTCGAAGAACGTGCTCGGACAGCGCCAAGGAATCGGAATCATGCTCGTCGACTGGAAGAACAAGAGACACACAAGCTGGGAGAACTAGGAGAGGGGTCTCGGGATTCTCGGGGACACGACTTGCTCGACTCCCAAGCGGGGGATTCCATAGACACAATTGGTCCGCGCGTGGGCGGCGTCTCCCCTGCCATCAACGCAAGCAGTCGCCGTTGGACGGCGAAGTTAGTCAGTTAGCAGTGAGCAGTTAGCCGCGCCTCCGGCGCGTCCCGCCGCGTTGACATTCAGGCCCGAATTGGTGTGCTTCGCCTGATAGTGAACCCCGAACCTCACGCGGCCTTGAGGGATTTGGGGCTAGTGTGTCCCAGAAACCAAGCCGGTTGAGCGCGAGTGTCCGGTCAGGCGGTTTGACCCGGCACCGACGGGCTTCGGTCGGCCCGGTCAGCGATTGTCTGTTCGCCGGCGATGTCCTGGTTGAGCAGTCGCCGGACCCCGACCGGGTCGAGGGCCGGGTCGCCGAGCAGCACCATCAGTTTGACCAGTGCAGCTTCGGGAGTGATGTCGTTACCGGACACCACGCCGGCTTCGAGCAGCCGGACGCTGGCTTCATAGCGCTCCAATTCGACCCGGCCGCCACCGCATTGACTGACGGCAATCGCCACGACCCCGCGCTGCACGGCCGCCGCAATCGGCGCGAGCACCCGCGGGTCGGACGGCACGGTTCCGGCGCCGTACGTCATCAGCACGACGCCCTTGAGCCGGGGATCGGACAGCACGTCCTCCAGTATTGATGCTTCCTGGATGCCGGGGAAGAAGATCACCGAGGCGACGTTCGGCTCGATGTGGCTGTGCAGGCGCAGACCGCCGGCCGGCACCGGACGCAGGACCCGGCGGTCCACTACGATGCTTTCGCCCGCGGCCGCGAGCCGCGGGTAGTTGGGAGACTTGAAGGCTTCGAACCCGGACGAAGTCACCTTGCGGCTGCGGTTGCCGCGCAGCAGAGCGTTGTGGAAGAAGATGCTCACTTCCGGCACAACGGGCAGGCCGGACCGGGCCGGGTTGGCAATCATCAGGGCAGTCAGCAGGTTCTGCAGCGCGTCGTTGCGGACGTTCCCGAGGTGCGAAAGCTGTGCGCCGGTCAGCACGACCGGTTTGGCCAGGCCCTCCAGCATGAAGCTGAGCGCCGACGCGGTGTAGACCATCGTGTCGGTCCCGTGGAGAACGACAAAGCCCTCGTAGCGGTCGTAGTTCTCGGCGATGACGCGGGCAACGTCAACCCAGTAGTCCGGTCCGATGTTGCAGGAGTCGACCGGCTTCAGCTCGCAGGCGTCGACGTTGAATCCGATGAAGCGGGTGTTGATGCTGCCGTCGATGAGGCGCTCGGAAAGCGACGACGTCCGGCGGCGGAATTCGACCCAGTCCACGACGACGAGCGGGCTTCTGGGGTCGCCGGGGTCGCGCGGGACCGAGCCGATGGTGCCGCCGGTGTAGACGACAAGAACGCCCGAGCCGCGGTTGCCGGGGTCGGAGCGACAGGAAGACACGTCGGTCATCACCTTGAATCTAGCCGGGAAATCGACGCCAGTCAACCGCCGACCGAGATCCCAGAACCGAAACAGGAGCTTACCACCAAGTCACAAAGACACAAAGATAGTCCGGAAGCGGATGCCTACTGTACGCTTGGTGCTCTTGGTGTCTTTGTGGTTCAATGTCGGATTCGGGGCGAGAACGCTCAGCGGGAGTCCCGGAGGACTCCCGCTGAATAGTCGAACGTGGGCTGTAGCTTAGACTACGCCCTGGTCGAGCATCGAGTCGGCGACTTTGACGAAGCCGGCGATGTTCGCGCCGTTGATGTAGTTCGTGTACTTGCCCTCAGTGCCGTACTGGACGCACTGGGCATGGATGGCCTTCATGATGCCCTGGAGGCGCTGGTCGACCTCCTCGCGGGTCCATGAGAGGCGCAGACTGTTCTGCGACATCTCGAGACCGGAGGTGGCGACGCCGCCGGCATTGGCAGCCTTGGCCGGCCCATAGAGGATTTTCGCGTTGATGTAGGCCGTCATAGCCTCGGGAGTCGAAGGCATGTTGGCGCCCTCGGAGACTACGAACACACCGTTCTTGATGAGGTTCGCGGCGTCCTTGCCGTTGATTTCGTTCTGGGTGGCGCTGGGGAACGCGCAGTGGGCCTTATGGTTCCACAGCGGGTTCGACTCGGCCTTCGCGGAGGCCGGCTTGTAGGTCGCGCCCTTGAACTTGTCCGCGTACTCGCTGATGCGGCCGCGCTTCACGTTCTTGAGCTGCATTACGAACGCGAGCTTCTTGGCGTCGATGCCGGCTTCGTCGTAGATGTAGCCGCCGGAATCGGAAAGCGTAACGGCCTTGCCGCCGAGTTGGTTGATCTTCTCAACCGTGTACTGGGCCACGTTGCCCGAACCGGAAACGAGGCAGGTCTTGCCGCTCATCGAGTCGCCGCGGGTCCCGAGCATTTCCTGCGCGAAGTAGACCGAACCGTACCCGGTCGCCTCGGGACGAATCAGACTGCCGCCCCAGTTCCGGCCCTTGCCGGTGAGCACGCCCGTGAACTCGTTCTTCAGCCGCTTGTACTGACCGAACAGGAAGCCGATTTCCCTGCCGCCCACGCCGATGTCGCCGGCCGGCACGTCGGTGTCGGGCCCGATGTGGCGGAACAGCTCGGTCATGAAGCTCTGGCAGAAGTGCATCACTTCATTGTCGCTCTTACCCTTGGGGTCGAAGTCACTGCCGCCCTTGCCGCCGCCCATGGGCAGCGTGGTCAGCGAGTTCTTGAACACCTGCTCGAAGGCGAGGAACTTGAGGATGCCAAGGTTCACGCTCGGGTGGAAACGGAGCCCGCCCTTGTACGGGCCGATGGCCGAGTTCATCTCGATGCGATAGCCGCGGTTGACCTGGACCTCACCCTTGTCGTTGACCCACGGAACCCGGAACATCATCAGCCGTTCCGGCTCGCAGATACGCTCGAGGATCTTCGCCTTCATGTACTTCGGGTTCTTCGCCATGAACGGAACCAGCGATTCGACGACTTCGCGCACTGCCTGGTGGAATTCCTTCTCACCTGGGTTCTTCGCGATGATGCCTTCCATGAAGGCATTTACTACATCTGACATTCTGTCCTCCTGTTAGGGTACTTAAGGACGGTAATTGTACAACTAAGACGGGTGTGTCTGTCCTTCCGGCGGACTGCGCCGGAAACCTATTATAGCCTTGACTTCGCAGAGGTCAACCCCGCGCATGCCCGGACCCTTGCCGGGGTGGCGGCGCGATTCCAGCGGCGTCCCCAGAATCGCGAGCGGCGGCTAACGAATCCCGCCGGGCGCGACCGGCTTCCCGGCTTCGGCCAGCAGGCTGCGGGCAATCGGCACGTAGGCCGAACCCGGAGACTCGACTATCAACTGCTGGAGTGTCTCCCGATACTTGGCCTCGTCCCTCAAATCATCGAGATACACGGAGGCCTGCTCCAGCCTTGCCTTGGGCGCGAGCGAGCTCGTGCCGAACCGCTGCCGGTACTCGTCCAGCGCGGCCAGCGCGTCCTTCGGCTTGTGCTCACGACGGAGGAATCGCGCCAGGAGAAAGTACGCCTGTTCCGCTACCGGGTCATTCCCCTTGGCCAGAGCCCGCGCCTGGTCCGTGCCGCCGGCGCCGGTCTCGTAGTCAAGCATCAGCCGCGCCAGTTCCTTTGCCCGGTCACCGCTGCCGGTCAACACCGCCAACTCCAGGCCGTCGTTCACCAGCCGGCTCTGCGGAAACCGCTTGACCAGTTCGGCCACGTACGCGCCGGCCGAATCGAACTGCCCTTCGTAGAAGAACGTCCGGGCCACAAGGAGGAGGAGCCGGTCCGAGGATAGGATTGAGGATTGAGGATTGAGGACCGAGGAAGACGGTTTCGGACTTCCCTCCTCACTCTTTCCTCTTGCCGCAGCCCGCGCCGGCCCGGTCCGGCCCAGCCCGAGCAGGGCCGATGCCAGCCCGAACGCCGCCGGCTCGTTGTCCGGCTGTCGCGCCAGCACGCGCTGGTAGCTCTCCGCCGCCTGCGGGAAGTCACCCTGGTCGCGATACAGGTCACCCAGCTCAACCTGCGCCCCACTACCGCTGTCCTGCGCCAGCTCGGCCTGTGCTTCCTTCGACCGCCCCATCAATCTGAGCACGCGCGCCGCATCGACGTGTGCCTTCTGGTCCTGGTAGACCGCCAGCGCCGCCTTGAGCGCGCCCTGCGCCTCGCATACGTGCGCGAACTGGTACAGCTCCTGGCCGGACAGCACCGGCTTGAGCACACGCACTGCCTCGGCATCCTGCTTCAGGGCAAGATAGACCGCGGCCTGCGCCCGCGCCCGAATGACCGGGTCTTTAACCTTCTCAAGTTCGCCAATCAGACCCGGGGCGCCGCGGGCCGCAAAGGCGGAGAGTTTCTGCCGGTACTCGGCCAGGGCCTGCGGTCGCGTGTTGAGCACCAGCACCATTTCGCGCGTCGCCGGTATCGGCTGGCCCGCCGCGTCGTACAGTTCAACCAGCCGGTCGGCGACCGACAGCGGATTTGCGCTTTGCTTGCCGGCCTGCTCGAAGTATTCAATCGCCGGGGCGTAATCCTTGTACCGGGCGAACATGTCGCCGAGCGCCGGCAGCCGGTCCGGCCACTTCCCCGCTGCGCGCCGGGCCTCGGCCCGGGCATCAGCCGTTCGCTTCATCCCCAGCAGGCCGCCAACCAGTCCAAACGAGTAGTCCGGCCTGTCCGACTGCAGCTTCACCAGTCGCCGGCTCACCGCGACCAGCGTGTCGTATCGCTCCAGCCGCTGGGACAGGCGCACGAGACCGCCATATGCCGGCAAATCCTGCGAGTTCTTGTTCACCGCGAGCCGGTACTCCTCGAAGGCCTGGTCGACTTGCCCGGCCTGTTCGAGGATGAGACCGCTGGAGTAGCTCTGGCTCAAAGCCAAAGTGGCAAGTAGCAAGTGGAGAATGACAAATGACCAGACCGGAATGGAACCCGGCCCGACCGACTTCCCCGTTCTCTCCTTGGCCATTTCCACTTCGTCACTTGTCCTCTCCTCTGACTTTGCCATTCTCCCCTTCGTCATTTTCTACTTCTCGTCCAATAGCCTCTGGAAATAGTCTCTTATCATCTGCTCATACTCCGCCGGGTATCCCTGCTTGAGCGCGCGCATCAGTTCCTCGCGCAGCAACCGGTTCCGCTCGCCCTTGTCCTCAGGCAGCCGCGGCTTCTCTCGGAACTCGAACTCCTTGCCCGACTCGCTCTCTCGTTCCTCCTTGAACCCCTGCTGCCGGATGCTGCGCTGCGCGTCAAGCATGTGCGAGAGAATGCTCTCCTGCCGCTGCACCAGCTCGCGGGTCACGTTCATCTTGGACAGGTCTTCCTCTACCGCCTTCATCTCATCCAGCAGGCCTTCCAGACTCGATGTGAGACCCGGCTGGCTCCCGCCCATCGATTGGAGCATTTGCTCGAGCTGCTCGCGCAGCGCCCGCTCCTGGCCCATGATTCGACTCAGGGCCGCCATCTGACCCGGGGTCATACCGCCGGGCATCGGTATCGGGAACCCGGACATCCCGGCGTTGATGCCCATCTGCTCGCCGGTCATCTGCGAAAGCTGCTGCATCAGACCGTCCATTCCGCCCGACATCCCACCGCCCTCTTGAGATTGGGCCATCGCGTCAAGCAAGGCCCGCACGGTCTGGTTCAGGCTTGAGCGCGCCTGGGCCATGCCCGACTGCGCTGCCCCGCCCCGGTTATCCACCATCGCCTGCGCTGCCTGCTCCATCATGTCCATCGTCTTGGCCAGTCCCCGTCCGAGCTCGGGTCCGACGTTGAAGCTGCGCGAACTCAGGCTTGCGAGGCTCTCAGCCACGATCTGCGTCGCATCGTGCAATCCCATCTCCTGTTCCGCGCTTGCGGACAGGTCCGCCGTACCGGCCGTGGTCTGCTCAAGTTTCTCCTGCTCATCCGACACCATTAGCAGGTCCTGCGCCGCGTCCTTCAGCTTCTGCGTCACGTCAGACGACCGCTTCGCCTTCAACTGCTTGCTCAGGGAGTCCAGCGATAGGCTCATCTGCTTCAGGTTCTGGCCCAGCTTCCCGCTCCCCGGCTTCGCCTCGCCGGGCTTGCCCTGCTGCATCTGGTTCGCGAGTTCCTGCGCCATCTCGGACAGCTTGTCCTGCTCGGCCTGCTGCGCCAGCTTCGACAGCGAGTCACCAATCTCTTTGTCCGACATCGAGTCAGCCAGGCTCTGCATCTCCTTCTGCAAGCTGTCCAGCGCGTCCTTCATCTCCTGCTCCGTCTGGGCCGAACGCTCGCCCGGCTCCTTGCCCAGCTTCTCGGTCAAATCATCCTGCGCCTTCGCCAGTTCCTCCGCCTTCTTGGCCAACGCGTCCAACCGCTGCTCCTCCATCACCTTCTTCAGCAACTCCAGCGCCCGGTCAATCGCCTGCTTCATCTTATTCTGGTCAAGCTCGAACTTCTCCAGCGCCCGCTTCACGTCCGGCGACTGCTGCTGCAGCTTGTCGCGCAACTGGGCCAGGGACTGCTGCAACTCGCGCGGCAGGAGTTCGGAGAGCATTTGCTGAAGCTGGCCCATCCGCTCCATCGTCTGCTGGTCAAGGGTCATGCCCTGCGACATCTCCTTCATCATGTCCGTGACTTCCTGCTTCAGGTCCGAGACTTGCTGCATCAGGCCTTCCTGTCCACCCAGCACCTTTCCGAGCGCCTGCTTCTCGTCCCACGAAAGCTCGCGGCTCTTCTTCATTTCGTCCGACAGCCGGCTCATCTCCTGCCCGAGCTGGGCCTGCTCCGACTGCATCGGCCCGAGTTCGGACTCGGTCCGCTCGGTCTGCTGCACGGCCGCGTTGTATATCTCGTTCATCGTCGGGAATCGAACCAGGAACTCCTCGGTCCGGCTCGCTTTGGGCCCGGACACGATGTCATTGTCGGTCACAGACACGAAGTAGTGTATCACCTCACCCGGGACCAGCCCCGCATCGGACAGGTCCCATGCGTACAGCGTCGTGTCCTCACGCTTGCCTACCAGCCCCTTCAACCGAATGGTCCGGAATCCTCCCCCCTCCGTCTTCACTCCTCCCTCCTCACTCCTCTCTCCTCCCTCGTCCTTGCCATAGTGCAAGTACAGCTCGCCCAGGCCAAAGTCATCAAGGCTGTTGATGCCGAGCAGCACCTTCATCGAGACCGGCAAATCCACGTCGCGCCCCGGCAGGAACAGCTTCACAAACGGCGACTCGTCAGTCAGCGCGCGCACCTGCACGTTCGCGGCGGGTTGAAACACCTTATCCTCGTCGTCGGCAAGTTCGAAGACGCCCGACGCATCGTTCGTTACTGTGAAACTGCCGGTGAACCGGCCCGGGTCTTTCGGGTCTACCGCCAGTGAAATGGTATCCTGTCCCAGCACCAGCCGGCCCGCGGACATCAGCCGGTTCGCCTCGCCCTCAATGCCAACCACGGTACCCTTCAGCCCGCTGACGGGGACTGTCCCCGAATGGGGACTGTCCCCAGACCGTGTCTCGGGCAGACCCGAGTAACCCGGCGGATGGAGCGTGTAGACCAGCCGTTCGAGGCCCAGCGGTTCGAGCACCCGCACGCGGTGCGGATCCGACGACCGGCCCAGAACGCGGAACCGATACTCGAACCCGTGGCCCGCGGCGAGCGTCACGCGGCACGTGTCGCCGGACAGCCGCAGGTTACGAGTTGCTGGTTGCGGGTTACGAGTCTCCCTGACTGCGAAACTGACAGTCCTGAATACGCCTGCCGGCCTAACCCGGCAGCGCAGCATAACCATGCCGCCAGGCATCACCGCCGTGTCGCCAGGCTGAACCTCGAACGCAATGCCCTCTGCTCCCCGCGCAAAGGCATTGTTGATACCGACCCGAACCCGGGCCGGCGCGATCCGAGCCAGCACTCCGAAACCCGCGGCCATGACCAGAAGGGCGGCGCCCGCCCAAAGCGTCCGCCGCCGGTTGACCAACCGCGAGAGCGAGAGCGGCGCCAGCACACCCTCGACCTCTGCCACCGCCGCATCAATCATCTCCTCCGAATATCCTTCTTTGACCCCCGACCCCTGACCCCCGACCCCTGACCCCTGTCCGCCGACCCCCGATCCCCACTTGCTCAACTGCACCGCCGCAACCAGCTTCCCGCGCACTTCGGGGAACCGTTCCTCGACCAGACCGGCCACGTACCAGAACCGGTTCTGCGCCACCAGCCGCCAGACCAGCAGCCCGATCGGGACCAGGATCAGTGCCATCACCCAACCGCTCCAGAACAGACTGGCCACGAGCAGCAGCAGCGCCCCGGCCATGGCCGCACTGAACAACACGAGCGCGACCGAGTCCCAGGCCACGCGCTGTCTCACCAGCGCGCCCAGCCTGCGCTCAATCACCTCGCCGCGTCTCATCGGGGCCGTTCTTCGTTCATCGTTCTTCGTTCATCGTTCGGAATGAACCGGCTTCGGAGCCGTCCGGACTTCTGCGTTCTGGTCTGTCCGAGTCCTGCACTCCATCACTGGACCACTAGACCACTCGACCACTTTCTTCTGCGCACTCATGGTTGTTCAGACGATTATACCGCCCAAATCGTGCGCCTGCCACTGCGACCGACCGCGCGGCCGAGTGACGAAGTCGGCAGCCTTTGGATTGCGGGAGCGCGGCTCCCGCTTTTCCGCGTCGGGAGTCCTGAAAAGCGGCAGCTCTGCTGCCGCACTCCAAGGCAGCTACCGCTGCACGACGATCTTGCGGACGCTCACCGCCGACTGCTCACCGCTGACCGCTTGCACGAAGTAGACGCCGGGCGCGAGCCGGCTCACGTCGTTAGCGCCCGGTGAGAGGTCCATTATCTTCCGACCGCCGATGTCGAGGAGAACGGAGGGGATCGAGGGACCAAGGGATCGAGTGAGGTACAGCACGTTGCGGACGATGGTCGGCGACGGTTTGGAGCTTGTGGCTAGAAGCTCGCGGCTCTCCTCGACTCCCGACATCGAGTCGCGCAGGACCGAGATGCTGGACCCTAAGTAGTTGGCCACGTAGACCCGGTTCTGGGCAGGGTTCAAGGCAAAAGCCCGCGGTCCGTCACCCACTTCGATTAACCCCAGCACGCCGTTGGTTGCGCCATCGAACACGGTTACGCCTTTGTTGCCTGCGCAGTACACCTTGTTGTTCTGGGGGTTGTAGCAGAGAGCGGAGGGATCCCCTCCCGCCACCATGGTCGCGATGACGCTGTCGGTCGCGCCGTCAATCACGGCCACGCTGTCGCTGACCTCCTCGGCGCAGTAGACCTTATTGTTCATCGCGTTGTAGCAGATGGCTCGTGGGTAGCTGTAGATGCCTAGAGTCACTGTCGCGATGACCTGATTGGCCGCACCATCTATCACGGTTACGCTGCCGCTGAAGTAGTTCACGCAGTAGACCTTATCGTTCAGAGGATTGTAACAGAAAGCCCGGGGGTGGCCTCCTGCCGGCACGGTTGCGATGACCGTGTCGGTCGCGCCGTTTATCACGGTCACGTTACCGTCGCCGTTGTTTGCGCAGTAGACTTTGTCGTCCCGCGGATTGTAGCAGAGGGCGCGTGGCTCGTTTCCCGCGGTCACCCTGGCGATGACATGGTTGGCCGCGCCATCAATCACGGTCACGTCGTCGCTGATGGAGTCGGCGCAATAGACCTTGTTGCGGTTCGGGCTCCAGCAGACCGCGACGGGTCGTTCGCCGACTGGAACGGTTGCCAGCATGCTGTCACCGGCCGCGTCAATCACCGACACGTCGTTGCTGCCGACGTTTGCGCAGTAAACCTTGTCACCCTGCGAGTTGTAACAGAGGGCGTAGGGTTTGCTTCCTGCGGTCACAGTCGTAATGACCTCACTGCTCGCGCCGTCAACGACGGTGACGGTGCCGCTGCGGAAGTTCGCGCAATAGACTCTGTCATCCTGCGGGCTGTAACACAGGTCGCGGGGACAGCTTCCTGCGACAACAGTGGCGATGACTTGGTTGGCCGCGCCGTCTATGACGGTCACGTCGTCGCTGCTCCAGTTCGCACAATAGACTCTGTCTTCCTGCGGGCTGTAGCAGAGGGCGCGGGGGTAGTGTCCTGCGGTCACGGTAGTGATGACGCTGTCGGTCGCGCCGTCTATCACCGCCACATCATCGTTGTCGAAGTCCGCGCAATAGACTCTGTCATCTTGCGGGTCGTAGCAAAAGGCGTAAGGCCTGTTACCTGTGACGACGGTAGCGATGACCTGATTGGTCCCGCCGTCGATGACCGTCACGCTGTCGCTGCCATCGTTCCCGCAGTAGACCTTGTTGTCGGTCGTGTTGTAGCAGACAGCACAAGGCCAGGTGCCTGCAGTCACGTGGGCGATGGCCGTGTCCGCGGCGCCATCTATTACGGTCACATTGTTACTGCCGTCGTTCGCGGAGTAGATCTTGTTGTTCCTCGGGTTGTAGCAGAGGGCGCGAGGGCCTGCACCTGTTGTCACGGTGGTGATGACGCTGTCGGTCGCGCCATCTACTACGGTGACGCCGCGGCCGTTGTTGTTCGCGCAGTAGACCTTGTTGTTGACTGGGTTGTAGCACAGGGCCTGAGGGTTGCTGCCTACAGCCAGCGTGGCTATGACCTCGTCGGTTGCCCCGTCAATCACGGTCACGTTGCCGCTGCCCCAGTTCGCGCAGTAGACCTTGTTGTTGGTCGAGTTGTAGCAGAGAGCGTAGGGGGCGCTATCCGCGATCACGGTTGTGATGACCTGATTGGTCGCGCCGTCAATCACGGTCACGTTGCCGCTGCCGTTGTTCGCGCAGTAGAGCTTGTCGTTTTTCGGGTTGTGGCAGATGGCCATGACGTTCGAGCCGGTTGGAATCCTGGCGACCCGCAAGTTCGTCGCGACATCAATCGCGATCACGCATTCGCCGCACTTCCCGCCGACGTAGATGGATTTCTCGATTGAGTCGTACGCCAAGCACTGCGGATAGCCCAGCCCGCCCAGCGAATCCGGCAGATACAGCGTCTTCTCCAACCACTGCCCTGAGACTACCGACAGGGAGCAGCAGACGGCCAAGAACACACTAGCGATTCTCATAATACCTCCTTATCTTGTAATCACAACCTTCCGGACAGCTTGGAGCTTGGGGCTTGAAGCTTGAGGCTCTTCGCGGACAAAGTACACGCCCGGCGCAAGCCGGCTCACGTCGTTCGCGCCGGGCGTGAGGTCCACGACCTTCCGGCCCGCGATGTCGAGCAGCACCGCCCGGTCTCCGGTCCCCGGTCTTCGGTCGTCCCCCAGGAACAGGACGCCGCGGACGATAGTCGGCAACTGCGTCATTCTGACTTCGGACTTCGTCATCTCCTCGGTGCCCTCAAAGGACACGATCCGGTACACCGGATACACCTCAAGGTTGCCCGCAAACGGCGAACCCAGCCCGAAGTTGTTCGAGGTTCCAACCTGGCCTTCGAACGGCACGCAGCAGACGAAGTTCTCACCCGAAATCAGCGAGTCCGTGCCCCAGTTGTAGGTCCACGTGATGGAATCGGTCCCGGCACCGGAGTCGACGGTCGCCCAGTCCCATTCCACCTGGGAGGTATTCGCCCGGTTACCCACACCCATCATCGTGGTCCGGCCCGGCGTCCAGCGGTTCACGCCTTTGCCGGTCAGGGCCGGGCGTGCAAGCGTTGTCGTGTCACCGGGGAGCCGGTCGAACGCTGCGCGTACCTCCACGTCATTGACCGGCGCTTCCGCTATCACCGTCACGGTGCCGCCGCCTTCGTTCGCGACGTAGACCTTGCCCGTGACCGGGTTGACCGCCATGGCATAAGGAGGAACCCCAACGGGCACGAGCGATGTGGTGTTCGTCGCGCCGTCGATGATCATCACCGTGGCACCGCCGGTGTTCACGACGTAGATCTTGTTGGTAATCGAGTTCACCGTCACCATCTGCGGGGACGAGTCTGCGTTCACCAAGGTCACGTTGTTGTTCACACCGTCGATCACCGCCACGGAGTTGTTTCCGGTGTTCGCGACGTAGATCTTATTCGTGACGGGGTTCACCGCCACCCCCTGAGGAGACGGGCGTAGAGGCACGAAAGTCGTGTGATTGCTCGCGCCGTCGATCACCGTCATGGTGGTGCTGCCTGAGTTCGTGACGTAGATCTTGTTCGTAACCGGGTTCACCGCCAACGCACGAGGATTGTATCCTACCGTAACCGTGGTCGTGCCGTTCGTCGCGCCGTTAATCACCGTCACGTTGGCGCTGCCAGCGTTTGCGACGTATATCCTGTTCGTAGCCGGGTTCACTGCCACCGCACAGGCGCTGTCACCGGCTGCCACCGTGATCGTGTCGTTGGTCGCGCCGTCAATCACCGTCACGTTGGCGCTGCCTGCGTTCGCGACGTATATCTTGTTCGTGACCGTATTCACCGCCACGGCACA
>JAPLUO010000192.1 GCA_026397595.1 Caldifarciminota bacterium | reverse complement strand
CTCGGCGACTGGGACGACGGATATTTCGGGGCTCAATACCTTCACTTGCGTTGTGGCCCGGTATCTCATTCCTCTGGCTTCACGATGGCGGATTGCTCCACCAGGTGCAGAGTTCAGTTCTGAGGTGGCAGCTATGCCTTTCCTCAGGTCTGACTTTCACAGACTGGTCACACATCAGCTTATCTCGGCGCACTCCCCGATAATCCCCCATCCGTGCCTGAGTTGTCGAGATTCTTCGGGATAGTCGTGCGCATGCACTACGATGACCACAACCCGCCCCACATACACGTCGAGTACCAGGACGACAAGGCTCTGCTCGACTTTCAAGGCAACCTGCTGCGTGGAGGACTGAAGTCGCGCACGGCGCTCCGATTGATTCGGGAATGGATAGACCTCCACGTCGCGGAACTGGAACATGACTGGTCGCTGGTGCGTGCCGGGCAGGAGCTTGAGAAGATAGAGCCGCTCAACTAGGACACGTGATGTGGAATCTCAGCAGAGTGACGGCGATTGAATACCGTAGCGGGTACGTCTTCCGTGTGACCTTCGACGACGGCGCAGCGGGCGATGTGGACTTCTCCGATTGCCTCGACCTTGGGCCGGTGTTCTTCCCACTGCGTGACATCTCGTTCTTTCGTCAGGCTCGAATTGAAGGCGGAACAATCGCGTGGCCCAATGGGGCCGACATCGCCCCCGAGACTCTCTACGAGAAAGTCGAAGCAGCCGAAAGCGCGCACGCGCCCGTCGCCCGCGACAAGCCTGCCTCGAAGCCGCCCCGCCCTCGGCACCGCAAGCCGTGAGCCGTAAGCCGTGAACCGTCCGCCCTGCAACCTGCAAACTGGTCACCGGAGACTCGCGCCTCCGAGGCGCGATCGCGGTGCGAAGATTGCGCTTGACTTCTGACCGACAGTGGGTAAAGTAACTTAATACTTGCTCCCCGCTCGACACGCCGAAAGGCCCGGGCGGGGTTATCATTAGGGAGGCAGTCGCGATGCTCGTCGAACCTGACATCAAACGGGCCGTGGTCTTCATCGACGGCCAGAACCTATTCCACTCTGCCCGCGAGGCCTTCGGCTACACCTACCCGAACTACGACGTCTCATTGCTGGCCGAGCACGTCTGCCGCATGCACGGCTGGAGTCTGATGCAGGTGCGATTCTACACGGGCATACCGGACGCTGCCGATGATACCTTCTGGCACCATTTCTGGACAGCGAAGCTGCGAGTGATGAGCTGGCGCGGGGTGCACGTCTTCAGCCGTCCGCTCCGGTATCGGAATCGTGTCGTGAAGTTGCCGGACGGCGCGACTCATACATTCCTCGCCGGAGAAGAGAAGGGCATTGACGTCCGTATCGCTCTCGACATCATCCGCATGGCTCACCACGCCGAGTGTGACGTAGCAGTAGTATTCAGCCAAGACCAGGACCTCTCTGAGGCGGCCGTGGAGATTCGGGCGATAGCCGCGGAACAAGCCCGGTGGATCAAGGTCGCGTGTGCGTTTCCATCCAGCCCGACCAGCCGTAACCGGCGAGGTGTCGAGCAGACCGATTGGATTCGGATTGACCGCGCCACATACGACGCATGCCTCGACCAGCGCGACTACCGGATGAAACCATCCCGGTCGAGTGAAGTCAAGGAATCCCTCCACCCCTGAATGCTGACTACTGAATACTGTTTGCTCTCGCGCCCGGCTCGGCCGCTGATTGACAACTATCCAGAGCCTGCTATGCTGACTCAATGAAGCACCGGCCACTGCTCTACCTTGAGACTTCGGTCTTTGGCTTCTACTACGACGAGGAGCCCCGCAATGCCCTGCGTCGTGAGGCCGTGCGAACGCTCTTCGACCAGATTGACCTCGGAGTGCTTCACGCGGCAGTCTCCCTGCTGACAGTTGAAGAACTGGCGGGGGCGCGTGAGCCCGTCAGGACGGGCCTGCTCAGCTTGGTAGAACGGCTTGAAAGACTGGTCGTCGATTCCGACGAGGCCGATAGACTGACGGAATACTACATGGCAGAAGGGATTGTTCCGCGTTCCGCCGCGGCCGATGCCCGGCACGCGGCTATCGCGGCGGTAGCGGGCGCTGAAGTGCTGGTGACATTGAACCTGAAGCACCTGGCAAACGAACTGACCGAACGCAGGCTGAATGCTGTCAACACGCGCGAGGGCTACCCGCCGGTCAGAATCAAGACGCCCGAGGAGGTGGTGCGCTATGAAGATTGACGGCATGGAATGGATGGACTGGCTGCACAACATGCGGGCCAAGGAAGAAGAAAAGCGGATGCGCGAGGGCATCAGCGGAGCGGAATGGCTGCGCCGCGTCTCAGCGCACGCTCAAGCAGTGCTGGCGGGCCTACCCGAGCACGAGCAGACGCCGGTTGCCCGCGACAAACCGGCAACGAAGCCGCCCCGCCGCCGCACTCGAAAGCCGTGAGCCAAACCCGCCCCTGAATGCTGACTACTGAATGCTGTTTGCTCCAGCCCTCTCGTCCCGTCCGCTTGACATCCCAGCCCGAATTGGTACGCTTCGCCTGATGGTGAACCCCGAACCCCGCCCGTCCTTGAAGGATGCAGACAAAATGGTCATCGTCCCCAACAGTCCCACGCTTGACACGAGGCCTGATTCGGGTAGAACTACGTCGTGGCTAGACCGACCATCTACCGCGCAACCCTCACGGAAGCGCAGCCGGATCGACCGTGGTGGGAATTGAGCAGGATGCCTGCGAAAGGAGTATGACATGACGAAACGGGCGCAGGATGTTGTCGAGAGGATCAAGGCGCTGCCCGATACCGAGAAACTGGCGGTCGTGGATCGCATCCTGGTCGAACTGGACCGACCTGACCCAGAGATTGACCGGGTCTGGGCAGACGAAGCCCGGGCAAGATGGCAGGCCTACCGTGCGGGCCGGGCGGACAGCGTCCCTTACGCCGAGGTCAATCGGAAATCGGCAATCGGAAATCGGAAATGTGTTGGCCGTTAGCTGTGAGCGGTAAGCTGTCAGCCGATTCCCTGATGATGAACCCCAAACCCCGCCGGGCCTTGACGGGTATGGAATTGATTATTATGTCCCCGGAATTCTGCCGTTAAGGTCATCGGACGGAGTTCGGAAGAGGTCGCCGTGCAAGCAATTGCGGTGATAGACAGCTTGGGGTGGAGGATCAGCGGCACTGACATCGGATCCCCTGGCATTGCAGCAGGACCTGACGGTTCGCTCCATCTGGCATACTACCTTGGTGAGGGCAGCGGGGTAGGCTGCCGGGTCATCATGTACACCAGCGAGGCCGTCCCCGTCGTGCTCATCCACGGCATCATGGGTTCCAGCGCTTCATTCGGAGGGTCCACCGCGCCGAATCTGAAGTCGCTCCTGGAGGCTGAAGGCCGTACAGTCAAGTACTTCTCCTACCCATCTGCCTGGCTCGGTGACTGGCAAGTGTCGATCGAGAATCTGGCGCATCGGCTTGACGACAGTCTCCAGGCTTGGAGCGAGCGTGAAAGCTTGCCCGTGGCTGACGTTGGAGTTGATATCGTAGGCCACAGCATGGGCGGACTGATAGCCCGGTACTACGTGTCTCATCCCCTGGAGTTTGAGTTCGCGGACAAGGTGAGGAAGCTAGTCACTCTGGGAACACCAAGTCACGGCGCGGCCGGCGCCGTTTGGTCTAACCTGCTGCCCGGTGCTACGCAAGGCATTGAGATGCAGTTCGGCAGCGACTTTCTCTGGGACCTCGGGACAGGCACCGATATACTCTGTGTCGTAGGCGCGGAGGACAACTACACCAAACCCCACGATGGCGTTGTGCTGCTACCCAGTGCAAGCCTGGCTGACTTGGGCGTTCCTGTGTGTTTCGTCCCGTGCCCTCATAGCGGCACGGGGGGGATAGCCAATATCCGGGATACAAGTCACTACTCGTTCAGAGCGCTGAAACCATTCCTGTCGGGCACGATTCCCCCATCGAACGAAGGTAGCGTCGCTGGACTAACAGAAGGAATGCTGACAATCGGCTTGCGCGACCCGAACGGCAATCGCGTCAGGGTAGGGACTATTCCATTTACCGGGCTCCCCAGGGTCTGGTGGCGTCCCAATCCGACCCTCTACTGGGGATGGCCTTGGGGCTGGTTCCTTGGCTGGGGCGTCAATCTCCAGAGCGGAAGGTACTACGGGACGGGTGCCGATGCAGGCTCGTACACGATCCGCGTCTATCCTGCCGGTGGGTACACGCCCGTGATCGACTACCCCGTCACGATCATCCCCCGGCAAGCAAAGACCCTGCTCCTGACGGTCTATCCTGCAGATGAAACATCCCACAAGCACATCGAGCCGGGGAACACGCAGCCGGTGACGTTCGACAACACGGGCGTTACGGTTGACTTCTCTACCGGACCGGGCGGCGATGTCTCAGCGTACCGGTTCAATTCCGCACTGCCGGTAGAAGCTTGCACCACGCTGGCACACTACTGCGACATCACTACGGATATGCCTGATGATTCGTTCTCAGCCACGATCACATTCAGCTACACCGACGAAGAAGTCCGCGAGGCCGGATTGACCGAGAATGTACTCACAATCGCGTCATGCGACAGCAGTTGGCACCCGCTTGCCACTGCCGTGGATACGGTTGCGAATACCGTCTCGGCCCCGATCACGGCTCTAGCCACGGTGTTCGCCATCGGCGCATTCGGGCCGGGCTCGATTGAACGTGGGGTGTCACAATTCAACCCGAGGTACGATTCCACGACCCTTGCCGCTCATCCTGACCCCTGCAATGCTACGACGAACATCGAGTATTGTCTCTCAAAGGAGGGGCACGTAGCGCTCCAAATCTACGACGTGGGCGGTCAGTTGGTGAAGACTCTGGCTGACGAAAAGTGTAGACAAGGCGCCCACCGCCTCCGCTGGACCGGCACAGACATGAGAGGCACAGAAGTTCCTGCCGGCATCTACCTCTGCAGGCTCGAGACTGACCAGGGCATTCTGACGAGAAAGCTGACGCTACTAAGATAGTACATAGCCGAGGATTCCGCGGGAATCCGGGACACTGCTCCGTAGGCCGCAAGCCATAGTCCGTTTCCCTTCGCAGCTTCGCCAGACGCCTGACAACTACCCAGTTTCCTTGACTTCGCTTGGTCTCAGGCTAACATAAACAAGCAAAACTGAATGGATGAACGAATCCGCGAGGTTCTACCCCTCGTCACCAAGCCGATACGCTACACGGGCGGCGAGTACAATGCCCTGCTGCGTGACCCTGACCCGGCCCGGGTAAGCTGGGTTCTGGCCACGCCCGAGGCCTATGAGCTGGGCATGTCCAATTACGGGCTACGCATCCTCTATTCGATAATCAACCGGCTGGACAACGCGGTCTGCGAGCGCTGCTACGCGCCGTGGCCCGACTTCGGCAAGGCGCTGAGCGAACGCGGCCTGCCCCTGTATGCGCTCGAATCGCAGCGGCCGGTGTCCGAGTTCAACGTCCTCGGCGTGTCGCTGCAGAGCGAGCTTTCGTACACGAACGTGCTCTACCTGCTCGACCTCTGCCGCATCCCGTTGCGCAGGGTCGAACGGAATCACTCACACCCGCTGGTGGTCGCGGGCGGGCCGTGCACGGTCAATCCGATGCCGATGGCCGACTTCATTGACGTGTTCGTCATCGGCGACGGCGAGGACCCGGTGCGCGAGATAACCGGCGTTGTCGCAGGCTGGGACGGCAAGGACCGGGGCGCGCTCCTCACGCAGTTGAGCCGGCTCGAAGGCCTGTACGTGCCCGGTTTCACGCCGGCCGGCGCGACCGTCCGCCGTCGGGTCATGTCCGTAATTCCGGAATTCCGGGGACGCAATAAAAGATTAGTCGCCGCTCTCCCGCAGGAGTCTCGGGTTACGACAGACGAACCCGGCTCGCGGGCGCGAGCTAGACGGTTTCGAGTTGCAGGACGCGGAGGCGTTCCGGAGCGACGCGCTTGCTCAGGTTGAGGATTTCAACGCCAACCATGTTGCCGGCCGCGTCGTAGTCCAGCACCACTCCTGGCTGGACTTCCTCGGACTCGACCACTGCGGTCTCGTCGAGCCTCAAGTACAGGGCATCACTCTCTTTGTCCACTTTCAATCTCATGATAATCTCCTCATACGACGGTCGAAGAAGACCGTGACCACGACAGCCGGACTGACCTTCGCGTTCACCACCACCCGCAGGACGCGGCCACCACGCTCGGGCACATTGCTCAAGTAGTGAGTTGTGCCGTCGTCATGGTGCTCAGTACGCAACGGAGATTCCACCGCGCGGACGATCCAGTCCTCTGGTATTCCGCGCTCAGTGAGCATGTCCCTTGCGTGCACGGTGTAGGCGAGCAACATCACTCTAAGTATCCCTCTACCAGCGAAACAGTCAAGGCGCGCGGGCGCACGCTATTTCCGATTGACGATTTCCGATTGCTGATTGCCAGGCCACTTGCAGCTTGAGACTGCCTGTCCGCGCCCTGTTTCCTTGACTTCGCTTGGTCTCAGGCTAACATAAACAAGCAAAACTGAATGGATGAACGAATCCGCGAGGTTCTACCCCTCGTCACCAAGCCGATACGCTATACGGGCGGCGAGTATAATGCCCTGCTGCGTGACCCTGACCCGGCCCGGGTAAGCTGGGTTCTGGCCATGCCCGAGGCCTATGAGCTGGGCATGTCCAACTACGGGCTCCGCATCCTCTATTCGATAATCAACCGGCTGGACAACGCGGCATGCGAGCGCTGCTACGCGCCGTGGCCCGATTTCGGCAAGGCGCTGAGCGAACGCGGCCTGCCTCTGTACGCGCTTGAGTCGCAGCGGCCCGTGTCCGAGTTCAACGTGCTCGGCATTTCGCTGCAGAGCGAGCTTTCGTACACGAACGTCCTCTATCTGCTCGACCTCTGCCGCATCCCCCTGCGCCGGGACGGGCGGAACCAGTCTCATCCGCTGATAGTCGCCGGCGGGCCGTGCACGGTGAATCCCATGCCTATGGCCGACTTTATTGACGTCTTCGTCATCGGCGACGGCGAGGACCCGGTACGAGAGATAACCGGCGTCGTCGCGGGCTGGGACGGCCAAGACCGGGACGCGCTGCTGACACAATTGAGCCGGCTCGAAGGCCTGTACGTGCCCGGCTTCACACCGAAGGACGCGATTGTGAAGCGTCGCGTCATGGCCGAACTGAAGGAAGAGGATTTCCCGTTCCCTCCGGTCGTGCCGATATGCGAGATTACCCACGACCGCCTGACCGTCGAGGTCGCGCGCGGCTGCACCCGCGGCTGCCGGTTCTGCCAGGCCGGGATGATGAATCGGCCGGTGCGGGTTCGCCCGCAGGAATCGGTCGTACGGCTGGCCGAGCGCGGTATCCGGGCTTCGGGCTGGGATGAGGTTTCGCTGCTTTCGCTCTCGGCGCTTGACTACCCGGACCTGCCCGGCCTGATTACGAAGCTCAACTCGCGCCTGAAGGAACGCCGGGTCTCGATTTCCCTGCCTTCGACCCGGGGCGAGGACTTCTCAAGCGAACTGGCCCTGAGCCTGCAGGAGGTAAAGAAGGCAGGCCTGACCTTTGCCCCGGAAACCGCTTCCGAGAAGCTGCGCGGGTTCATGAACAAGAACATCTCGGAGTTGCGCATCCTCGAATCGGTGCGCAACGCGCTCGACGCCGGCTGGAACGGGGTGAAACTCTACTTCATGGTCGGCCTGCCGGGCGAGACCGACTCTGACATTGATGAAATCGGCAGGTTCGTTACTGAGGTCGGCCGGCTCTGCAAGGGACGGCCGGTCCGCTTCAACCTAAGCCCGTTCGTGCCCAAGCCCCATACCCCGCTGCAATGGGCCGGGTTCGGGGACTTGGCCGAGACCCAGAGGAAGATTGACCGGGTGCGGGCCGCGATAACGCGCCGGAACGTCAAGGCCAAGTGGGAGAACCCGGAATGCTCGTATATCCAGGCCATGCTCGCGCGCGGGGACGAGAAGCTGGGGCCGGTCATCGAGAAGGTCTATCGCGAGGGCGGCGTATTCCAGGAATGGACCGAGTTCTTCCGCTTCCCGCTCTGGCTCGAAAGCTGCGCCGCGCTCGGGGTTGACCCGAAGACGTATCTTGCGGAACGCACGCCCGGAGACCGCCTGCCCTGGGACTTCATCAACGTCGGGGTCAGCCCGGAGTTCCTTGCCCGGGAATACGAGAAGGCGAAGGCCGGCGAACTGACTCCGGACTGCGCGACCGGCGAGTGCACCAACTGCGGGGCGTGCCCGGACATGCAGACGGACGCAGACAGGCGGGCGAAATCAGAATCTAGATGTCAGATGCTAGAAGCTAGAAGTGGCGGAGAGGAAAAGACCGGGCCGGACTACGGACGCCGGCCACGCCCTCTCCAGAGCTTCCAGGAACTTCGCACCCGGTTCCGCATCAAGTACACGGTCGAGGAGCAGTACCAGTTCGCCGCGCACCTCGACCGGGTCCGCGCGTTCTATCGTTCGCTCCGGCGCAGCGAACTGCCGATTGCCTATACGAAGGGATTTGCTCCCAAGCCGATGCTGTCGTTCGGCCCGCCGCTGCCGGTCGGGCTGGTCTCAAGCGGCGAATACCTGGACGTATACACCGCCTACCACTACACCGGCAACATCGTCCGCGACCTGGGCACGTTTCTGCCCCATGGACTGCGCATCACCGCGGCACGACCGATTGCCCGGGAAAACCCTTCCCTGGGCCGGATTATCAATCTGGCCCGCTACGACGTGACTTTGCCCAAGGCGTTCAACGGCGACTTCGCCGCCCTGGTTGAACGCGCAAAAGGCCTGACCGGAGTAAAAGACCTGCAGGGGACTGTCCCCGCAGGGGGACTGTCCCCAAGTCCGAGGACGGTCGTCCTTGACCTCGGGATTGAAGCCGGCATCAAGCTCTTTGACGCTCTGGCCGGGATATTTGAGATAAGTGACAGTGAAGCCCGGTGCCTGTCGATACGGCGCCGGGACTGTCTGGTTGCGCAGAATGGCCGCATCCGGACACCGCTGGAGGATTGATGAAGGTAAAAACCAAGATTGTCCTGACCGGCAATGAATGGGAGACGCGGGTCGCGATTCTTGAAAACGACCAGTTGGTCGAGTTCTATATCGAGCGGGCCGAAAGCCAGGCCCTGGTCGGACGCATCTACAAGGGCCGGGTTGAGAACGTGGTCAAAGGCCTGCGCGGGGCGTTCGTCAACATCGGCATGAGAAAGAACGGCTTCCTGCCGCTGGTGGAAATCCCTGAGTTCGACGAACTCGGCGACGACGAGGGCGAAGGCAAGGGTGCCAAACCCGAACCGCGTACCATCACCCTGCGCGACAACGAGGACATCCTCGTGCAGATTGTCAAAGACGCGTTTGCCGAGAAGGGCGCGCGCCTGACCTCGTTCGTTTCTATCCCCGGCCGAAACCTGGTCTATTTCCCCAACGCCCAGCGCGTCGGCATCTCGCGCCGCATCGGCGAACGACGCGACCGCAACCGGTTGCGCGAAGCCGCACGCCGGTTCAAGTCGCCCCATGCCGGGCTCATCCTCCGCACCGCGGCCGGGGAGGCGAGCAACGAGGAACTGGCAACCGAGTACCGGGCGCTTGAGTCGACCTGGGATGACGTCCGCAGCAAGGCCGAATCCGCCCGGACTCCTTCCCTACTCTACGAGGAACCGCAAATCGGGGTCAAGCTCGTGCGTGACCTGCTGGGCCCGAACGTTGAGAAGATGATTGTCGACTCCGAGGACCGGTATCGGGAAATCACCGACTACATGACCCGCATCGCCCCGCACTTGAAGAAGAAGGTCGAACTCTACCACGGCGAAGTACCGCTGCTCGAACAGACCGGGGTCGAGGCCGAACTCGAACGCATCTTCCAGAAGCGCATATGGCTCAAGTCCGGCGGGTTCATCACCGTTGACCAGACCGAGGCGATGGTCGCGATTGACGTGAACACCGGCCGCTCGTCCAAGGAAGACGACCCCGAACGCCTGATTCTCTCCACCAACCTCGAAGCCGCCGCGGAAATCGCCCGCCAGATAAGGCTGCGCGACCTCGCCGGCCTGCTGGTCCTTGACTTCATCGACATGGAAGACCCGAAGAACATCGAGAAGGTCATAGCCGAGCTCAAACTCCAGCTCTCGAACGACCGGGCCAAGGCCGACTACTCGAAGATGAGCCGGTTCGGCCTGCTCGAAATGACGCGCGAGCGCACGCGGCCGGGCATGATGTACTCGATGCAGGAGACCTGCCCGACCTGCAAAGGCTCAGGCCGGGTCCGGTCCCGTTCCGAGATTGCCATGAAGATTGAGCGGGCGATAGTCTCCAAGCTGCCCAAGCTACGCGGCCGCAAGCTCCGGATAGTCGCGGCCCCGGCGCTGACCGACTTCCTGACCACCGACTGGTACGACCGCCTGAGCGAATTCGCCAAGCGCTACGAACTGGCGATTGACGTGAAGATTGACTACCAGCTCCAGCCGACCGACTTCAAGCTCCTGACCGAAGCGCTGTAACTACCAGCCGATAAGAAAAGGAAGTCCCGAGCTTTCCGAGCCCGGGACTTCCAGTATCTTGGTGCGACTCGATGGCCCGCTGACGATGCTCACCCGAGACTTCGGCACGCGCAGGAACTTCGCCACGGCCTTCATGACCGCCTCGTTCGCCTTGCCTTCCTGAGCCCTTGCCCGCACCGAAACGAGCAGGGAGCCGTCAGGCTCCCTGCTCACTTTCTCTTCGTGCGCGCCCGGTTTGACTCTGACGCGGAGACGCATCAGGAAGTGGCCAAGTGGTCATGTGGCCAAGTGATCCAGTGTCGGAATTCCGCTTCCCTCACTTGACCACTCGACCACCATCCGGCTTGACCACTATCCAACCGGTTTGAACCCGTCCTTGTACCGGTCGAGCAGTTCGGCCCGCTTGCCGACGTTCCAGCTTGAGACCCTTGAGAAGTACCCGGTCACGCGCGTGATGAAGTCAACGTCCGTCTTGCCGCAGAACGGGCAGACGTCGTTCAAGCCCCGGCTGGTCCGCTGGCAGGTCTTGCAGGTCGTGAACTCGGGCGAGAACGCGACCTGGGCGTTGCGCGTGTGGTGGAAAGTCTTGAGCACGAAGTTGGCAATCGCCTCTTTGGGCGGCCGCGCGTCGGCCAGCCAGACGTGGGTCAAGGCCCCGGCTTCAATCATGTCGTGGAACTTGCCCTCGCGGTACACCCGGTCAATCGGGTCAATCGGGTGGCCGACGTTCAGGTAGGTTGAGTTCGTGTAGTAGGCCGAGCCGTCCTCGATGTTACCCTTGACCACCTGCAGGGCGCTGTCCCGGTAGTGACCGAGGTCGAGCTTGGCCAGCCGGTACGCGGTTGACTCGGCCGGGGTCTGTTCGAGGACGAACCGCATGTCGTACTGCTGCGACAGCCGGCGGCACTCCAGGTTCAGGAATGCCATCACCTTTAAGCCGAACCGGAACGCCGCCTCATCCTCGTGAAGCTCATGGCCCAGGTGGTATTGCACGAGTTCGTTCAAGCCCAACACGCCGACCAGGTACGTCACCCGGTGCATGCGCAGGTACTCTTCACCATCCTGTTTCATGGTCAGGAGCGCAAGCGGCCCCTCTTCCTTGAGCGCGAGCAGCTTGTCGATGAACACCTTCTTCTGAATGTGCGCCTTGACCGCGAGTTCGAGGTCGCGGCGCAGCCGCTCGAACAGCTTGGTGTCGTTGTGGTTCGCGACGTATGCCGCGCGCGGCAGGTTGAGGGTGACGTTTTGCAGGGCGCAGTAGCGCATCTTCCACGGGGTCATCGCGTCGCAGAGGTCCGACTTTTCGAGCTTGAACGACAGGCGGCAGCACTCGCTGATTTTCGCGGTGTTGCCCCGGTCGAATACGAAGTAGGTGTTCCCCTTCTCCGCGGCCACGTCCGAAATGTGCTCCAGGAAGTCCTGCCAGCCCGGTGTGTTGAAGAACCGGTCGGTTATGTGCACCAGCGGCTTCGGGAAAAAGAACGGCCGGCCCTTGGCGTCGCCTTCCTTGTACACGTCGAATATCGCCCAGACGAAGCGCTGCGCCTCATTCATATAGACGCCGTACTTCCGGCCGGTATACTCGCCGCCCGGGCCGATGGCCTCGACGCCTTCAAAGTGCGCCGGCACTTCCCAGTACAGGTTGATGTCAGAGAAAATCGCTTGTCCGCCCCGGGCCACGTTCTGCTGCGAGTACTCGAATATCAGCATCTGGGCGAGCTGGTGCAGGTCGTGGTCGTTCATCCCTTCGGTGAACGGCGCGAAGAAGAGGTTGACGGCGTCCCAGCCGATCGCGCCCGCGAAATGGCCCTGCAACGCGGCCGAGAACTTCACCATGTGCGCGAGCAGGGTTTCCGGGTGCTTGGCCGGGCTGGCCATCGAAAGCGCGTTGGGCAGCGACAGCCCGAACTTCTTCACGTACTCGAGCGACTGGCCCGAGCAGTACGGCCGGTTGATGAACCCGAGGTCGTGCAGGTGGATGTCGCCCCGGGTGTGCGCGTCGGCCACGTCCTGGTCGAAAACCATCGAGAGCGCGAACTGCTTGAGCGTCCACTCGGCGATGGTCATGTTCGTCGCTTCGGGGTTGTGCGGCACGTTCGCGTTCTCGCGGTTCTTAAACAGCAACATCCGCTCGACGTCGTACGCCGGTACGCCCAGGCGCGCGTGGCGCTTGTAGTGCTCGATCAGGCCGCGCTCAATCAGCTTCGAGTTCACCAGCTCCCGAACCAGCGACGACGTGACCTCTTTCACTCCGGAATTGATGACCACTCCCTCGACCTCGAGCGCAATCTTGTCGGCCTCGGCCGCGTCGAGGTTCGTCTCGCGCACCAGCGCCCGCGAAATCCGGGTCCGGTCCCAACCGGCAATCGTCTCGCCGGTCGTCTGCACGAACAGCGCGAGGTCGGTCGCTTCCTTCTTGCCGGCCAGCGCCTTCTTGATGCCTTCGCGGTTGGTCCCGCGGCGCTGTCTTGCCCGCTTCTCCCGGTAGAGAATAAACGCCTTCGCGGTCCGCGCGTGGCCGTTCTTAATCAGTATCTTCTCGACCGCGTCCTGTATCTCCTCGACCTTGGGCACGTGGTCCCCGCGCAACTCGAGCAGGTACCGACAGACCTTGTGCGCGAGCTCCTCGGCCCGGTCCCGGTCTTCCCCGCCGACCGAATGGGCGGCCTGGAAGATAGCGTTCCTTATCTTGCTGACGTCGAACTCGACCCTTTCGCCGCTCCGCTTCTCGACGTGGCGAAAGTAGTCCACTGCCGGCTCCGCTTTGTTCCCGGCGTCCTGCAACTGGTCTACCTTGGTTTCCACTTCCGGCACTCTTCCTCCTCTAGGTCCTGCTGTGATTCTCTCCGCCAATGCACAAAGACACGAGATTCCGTACCCGAGAGGATAGAACGCCTGCCACAGCATCACCAACCCCGACCTTGACTGAATTCGCGTCCCTGTGCTTCATTTCTTCAGATTCTTCAATTCGTCTACAAAATGCTCCGGACTGTCAAACTGACGATACACCGAGGCGAAGCGCACGTAGGCAACCGGGTCGAGCGCGGACAAGCGCTCAAGCACCAGTTCGCCCAACTCTTGTGACGGTACCTCCAGACGAGAATCCTCGCCCAGCTTGACGTCAACTGAATCTACCAGCTTCTCCATATCGTCTCGACTGATCGGCCGCTTGCGGCACGCCAGCACGACCCCGGCCAGCAACTTCCCGCGGTCATAAGGCTCCCGTGTCCCATTCCGCTTGATAACCATCAGCGGCGTCCGCTCCACGTACTCGTAGGTCGTGAACCGGCTGCTGCACTTGGCGCACTCGCGCCTCCGCCTGACCGCGGCCCCGTCACGCGCGGGCCGTGAGTCGAGAACCCGGTCGTCGTCGTTTCCGCAGAATGGACACTTCATATAGTAGCTTCATAGCATCTTAACATACAATTGCTGGTAGTCAATACTGAATAATACCATCCCCACGATTCGGTAATTGATTGCCAATGCGTGACTTACAACCGCAAAGCCCAATGATACCCCAATCTTGCCTGAATAACTGCCCACGTTATCACCCGCTTTGAATGTCAGTCAAGACTACCACTCCATTGCTTATCCACCTGGTTATCCACATATTGTTAACAACCCGTCTGGTGCTCGTCAACCCCGAAATGGTCGTAACCCGTCACCGTTACGGGCAGGGCCGACCCTTCACGCCGGATACGCAACCCACTGCCTTTCTCGACACTTCCGATTCTCGTAACCTTGACATCACGTATCGTAGCAGACAGCAGACGCCTGCTGGTGAAAAGCAGCTCATAGTCCTCCCCCGCCCCCAGCACGAAATCAATGAGGTCCAGCCCCCTTGCAGAACAGAATCTGCTCACACCCGGCAGCACCGGCAGCGCCTCGGCGTCCAGCACGATTCTCACCCCGCTCATCTCGCACAGATGCCTCGCATCGGTCGAAAGCCCATCCGACGTATCTATCAGCCCGTGGATGCAAGACTTAACCTTCCTCATCACCGCCAGCCTTGGTACGGGCCGCAGGTGCCGCCGCACGAGCGGCCGAGCGATTCTGTCATTCTGAGCGAAGCGAAGAATCTTCTCCGCCATTCGCCATTCACCGTTTTGACCTTTGACCTTTACCTTTTGACTTTTGACTTGCTCCACCAGCAGGAGCCTACCCGCCTCCGCGCTCCCCAGGTATCCTGTGACGTACAAATGATCTCCCGGCCTCGCCCCGCTCCTGAGCTTCGGCGTCTTCGTCTTGCCGGTCACGGTCAACGCCAGCATCAACTGGTCCGCGACGATGATATCCCCGCCCGCCACCTCGCACTTCATTTCCGTGCACACGCTCTCAATGCCTTTGTACAACTCGCGAACGGCGTCCGCGACTCCCTCTCCCCTTGCGGGAGAGGGTTGGGGTGAGGGGAAACTGCTAACTGCTAGCTGCTCACTACCAACTCTTGGCAGCGCCAGCGCTACCAAGACTGCCTCCGGCTCCGCCGCCATCGCCACCACGTCCGATATCGCCGCGCACGCGCACCGCTCTCCCACCTGACGCAGACTCATGTACGAAAGGTCAAAGTGCACGCCCTCGGCATACGCGTCCGTGGTAATGACCGTACCATCCTTCAGCACTGCCGCATCATCACCGATGCCGAGCCGCACCCTGCCGCGGCTCTTCACCGTACGCTGGATGACTCGAATAAGCTCGTCTTCGGATAGCATGTGCTGGGTCACGTCAAACCTCATTTCAGCTTACGCCGCAGGCGTCCCAAGTCAACCTCGCCTCGCGCACGGCTTGCCCCAGACCTAGCGGAGTTGACACGGGGGCGGTTTTCGTTAACCTAGCGGAGTATAACCACGCTACGGAAGGGACCTTTGATGACCAATCCGACCGACCACTCGCACTCGCCCTGGCGCAGCGCGCGCCGGACGATCTGGCTCCTGTGGCGTACATGGGAATGGCCGGTCGTGGGGTTTCTCGCAGTCACCGGCCTGGTGCTGGGCTACATAGGCTTCTCAATCCATTTCGGACGCGCGCCGATCTGGAACCTCCATCCTTGGGAAATCCTCTACCGGACCCTCCAACTCTTGGCTCTCAACTTCACATGGTTTGACAAGCCCCTGCACTGGACCCTTCAGTTCGCCCGGCTGATTCTCCCGGCACTGGCGGTCTATGCAAGCATCCGAGCTCTGGCTGCACTGTACTACGGGCAGGTGCGGATTCTGTTCGTGCAGTTCTTCGCCCGCGACCACATCGTCATCTGCGGGCTGGGACGGAAAGGTCTGCAACTGACCAGAAGGCTGCGCGAACGTGGTGACCGAGTCGTCGTGATAGAGCAGAATGCTGAGAACACTCTTATCGGAGCCGCGAGGAATGTCGGCGCGGCCGTACTGATTGGGGACGCCACAGAACCGTACATGCTACGGCAGGCCGCGGTGTGTCGAGCCCGGCACGTTGTAGCGGTTTCGCGCGACGACGGTCTGAATGCGGAAGTCTGCATCCGGGCTCTCGAATTGGCCCACGGATGCAATCGAATACTGAGATGTGCCTGCCACGTCTTCTCCTCTCGCCTGCGGCAACTCCTCGACCGACACCAGCAGGAAGCTGGTGCATGGGACCGAGAACAGTTGAAGTTCTTCAACATCTACGAGGACGGCGCCGAAGTCCTCTTGAATCTGGACCCACCGTTTGACGCCGGCCCGGCGGCCGCTCCACACATCCTGGTGCTTGGTGTCGGTCGAATGGGAGAGGCCCTGCTCGTCAAACTCGCCGAGCTATGGAAGCTGAAGCGCGGTGACGGAGCCGCGAAACTCCGGGTGACTATGGGAGACCGGTCAGCTCCCGAGAAACGGGACTTCCTGCTTTCAGAGTACCCTCAACTGGCCGGCGTCTGGGACTTGGACCCAGTCGGAATCGAGGTGAAGTCCCCTGCATTCCAGGCCGGCAGCCCGCTGTACGAGCACGAACGGTATCTCAGTCTCACGAGAGCCTACGTTTGTTTCGACGACGATTCGCTCGGATTGACTGCTGCGCTGACCGTCGATGACCGCCTCAAAGCCAAGGGCCGACAGGTGCCAATCGTGCTGCGAACGAGTACCCACGGCGGGCTTGCCGCGCTGCTACCGGGAATCGGGGAACCGGTCTGCAAGCCCGAGTGTGTAAAGGCATTTCCCCTGCTCCAGCACACATGCACGCCGGAGTTGGTGCTCGGAAGGAGGTAGAGAATGGCTGATTCCCGAAAAACGAGTGAGGGTCTACCCTTCGGGCTTGCCGTCAAGGCGATCATCAAAGACGGCAAGGATCGATGCTTGGTGCTGCGGCGTTCCAGGGCCAACCGCACTGGGCGCGCGGTTTGGGAACTCCCCGGCGGCAAAGTGGCCCCGGGCGAGAGCTTCGCTGACGCGCTGGTCCGCAGAGTCAAAGCGGAGTGCGGGCTCGATGTCACTCCAACCCGCGCCGTCGCGGTCCTGCAGACCGAGATGCCTGAGCTCCACGTCGTCCGACTACTGATGGAAGTCAAGGTCTTGTCCGGTGCGGTCGAACTCAGCACCGAACACGACTGCTACCAGTGGATCCCGATCGCTGACCTGGACCTGCCCTGCCCGGGCTGCCGGCAGCTAGAGAAGAAAGCCCGCGGCCGGGAGGAATCGTGGAGTATTGTCTGGAGGTCGTGGGTACCATGACCGCACGACCGGGCTCCGACATGAAGTCCGAGCAGAAACCCTTCGTCTTGGCAGTCAGGGCGATTATCAAGGACAAAGAGGGTCGAGTCCTGCTGCTCAGGCGTTCCAAGACCAGCAGATCCAACGCCGGCGTCTGGGAGTTCCCCGGCGGCAAGACCGAACCGGGCGAGAACTTCGCCGATGCGCTCGTCCGCGAGGTCAAAGAAGAGTGCGGGCTCGACGTCATCCCCACCCGTGCGGTCGGCGCAGTCCAAACCGACCTGCCGAATATCCACGTCGTGCACCTGATCATGGAAGCGCAACTCGTCTCGGGCGCGGTGCGGCTCAGCGAGGAGCACGACGATTCCGCCTGGGAGCCGACCAAAGATCTGACGAAGCAGAATATCCTCGACGCATTTAGACCGTTCATTGAGTATTATGCGAGCGTGCGTACCGGATGACGGCGGGGATCTCCGCCGCCCCGCAAACAGGCATTCACATGGAGGCTGAGATGAACATATCTCACAAGGAACACCAGAGGCAGGTCAGGACTTATGAGCAGCAGCAACACCGCTACGAGATGTACGCCGAACTCCTCAAGGCACAGCTTCGTGCGGCTTGCGCCGAACTGAAGATCGAGGCCGCCGTCCAGGCCCGTGCGAAGGCAAAGACGAGTTTCGCCGAGAAGGTGATCCGCAAGCACCGTGAGTACCCTGACGCAATCCACCAGATGACCGACCTCTGCGGCGCACGCGTCATCACCTACCGCCAGCGCGATGCGACCCGTGTCGAGGAGTTCATCAAGCATAACTTCACCGTTGACTGGAAGAGGTTTGAGGACGTGCGGCTGCGCCTGAAACCGGATCAGTTTGGCTACCAGGCTATCCACTATATCGTCCAGATGCCGTGGGTCAGTCTTGAAGGACGGACAGCGTCGTCTCGCATTGGGTCCCGGGAAGCGGACCAGGCGTTCGACCGGGCACTCGCGCGCGTCAGTCGGGCCAAGTACAAGAGCTTGAACGCGCATCTCGCCGCCACTGCCGACCCGTTGCAACAACTCGACCTGTTGTGGACAGCGCTCAAGCTGGTGCTGAAGCGGAATCCGCACAGGTGGCGTGGCTGCCACAGCGAACTCGACCTGGTCCGGAATATCGGCAACCGCAAAGCCGAGATACAGGTGTGCACCGTTCTTCAACACGCCTGGGCGGCGGTGGGCCACGACCGGCTGTACAAAGGTGATTTCCAGCCCCCGTCGGGCCTGAAACGAAAGATCCACCGTGTGGCCGCGTTGCTCGAAACGGCGGACGACGAGTTATCGAAGGCAATCGATGATGTGGACGAGTTCCGGCTCGACTACGGTGCATACATGCCACCTGACCGAATCCGCGAAGAGATTACCAAGTGGCAGACGGCTCTGGGCAATAGCAAGGATGTCGGGATTTCTCTGAAGATCGCCGACCTCGCTGCCGCCATCGAGGACTGGAAGAGCGTCGTGAAGACACTTACCCCTCTTCTGCACAGCAGCAAGGCCCCCGAACGCACCGACCCGCGTGTGTTCCGCGCGCTGGGGCGCGCCAAGCATCGGCGGCGTAAGGGCGGCGTCACTGAACTCAAAGCCGCGCTGAAGGCGAACGAAGATGACGTGGAAACACTGCGATACCTGGGCGACCTCTACTGTAACCGAGCAAGCTCCAATGGGAAGTGCCCACCACGTGGCTGCGATGGTGCGGATTACTACGCCCGAGCTTTCAAGGCGAGCCCGGCAGAACCGTATGCGGTTGCACGGTACGTGGAGTGCTCGTTCTGCTCCGGCGCGGAGGTCGGAGAACTCAATCTTCTGCGTCCGGTTATCGAGGCAGCCAGGGCCAAATCCCTGAGTCGAGCCGAGATCCATGTGCACATGCCTTGGGCGCTCTTCGAGCTGGGCGAGTTTGAGCTTATCCTTGGCCGCCTGCCCGAAAGCATCGGCGCCTATGCCAAAGCCGTCTTCGTGAGCGACAGCGAGAAACCGATAGCCGAAGCGCTCGTGGCGGTTGGGAAGCTCATTCGCGGCTTCAAGCGGAAGCCCGAAGGACACCGCGAATTGCAGGCGCACGGCGAGCAGGTCAAGCGCTTCCTGCAGATGGCGGTGGTTGCCAAGCTGCGACGAATGGTACGGGACACCAGAGAGGAACTCGCGGCGGTTGAGCGAGACCTGAGCATGGCCAAGCTTGTGCTCGGAGAGTTGGGGCGGACACACGGAGCCGCTGGCACTCGGGAACAAGCTGAGAAGGTCGTTGGGCTGACCGAGAAGCGGAAGCGATGTCGACGCCTTCTGCAGGACCTTGAAACCAAGACCGAAAAGGCACAGGCAGCGTTCCCCGCCTCGGAGTTGCGCGGCCGTCGGCCGAGGACGGGCAACCCGTACAGGTCCATCCATGAGCCTGTCGTGATTGTAGCTGGCAGCTGCGACGCAAGGTACGAACAAGAGGTGCGCCAGCACAGACCGCTCATTGTGGCGGCCTTCCGGCGCTTTCATGGTACCGTATTCTCCGCTGGTACCACTGCGGGTATCGGTGGCATCATCGGCGAGATCCAGAAGGAGTGCGGGGCGCGTATCCGCGCGATTGCATATCTGCCAAAGACCCGGCCGCCGGGGGTCGAGGTAGACACCCGATACAAGGAGTTGCGGACGATGCCAGGCAGCGACTTCAGCGTTGCCCAGCCGCTTCAGTGCTGGGCGGACATGATTGCAGATGGCATTGACCCCTGTGACGTAAGAGTTCTGGGGATAAACGGGGGGAGCATTGCGGCAGCGGAGTACCGCATCGCGCTGGCCTTCGGCGCCACTGTCGCCGTTCTCGAAGACAGTGGTCGCGAGGCAGCCAGGCTACTCCCCGATGAGAACTGGGGCAAGTCCGAACGGTTAATTGTTCTCCCCCAGGACGAGGACATCCTGAGGGAGTACCTCCGGACCGAACATGCTAGGCTGCCACCCAGCATGGAGTCGGCCCGCGAGCGGCTGGCCAGGCGCGCGCACGAAACCTTCCGGGAAGCGATGAGGACCAAGCCGCCTGACGACCCGGCGACATACGACTGGAAGCAACTCGACAACGCGTACAAGGAGTCCAGTCGCAGGCAAATCGACAGTATGCTGGACACGCTCAGAGAGGCGGAGTACTCCTGGCGCAGCATCCCAGCGGATCTGGAGTGTGCCTTGCCAAGTTTCAGCCAAACGCAGATCGAGAAAGCAGCACGTGCCGAGCACGCCCGCTACGTCATCGAGAGGTTGCGTGCAGGATGGCGCTACGGCGAGAACAAGAGCCTCGAGCACAAGACAAACCCAACCCTCCTTCCGTGGGACAGACTGCCAGAGCATGAACAAAAGAAGGACTCCGCAGCCGTGGAGGACTTCCCAAAGCGCCTGCAGGACTGTCAGATTCAGGTGGAGCCCATACCGCCGAGTCCCGCGGCCCGACAGAAGTCCCTCAAGCCCCATGAAAGGAGCTAGGTTGCCCTACACTCCAAAGCCCATCGACACAGTGAAGGTTGCATTGCCGAGAGAACTTGCTGCGCTGACCGAGAAGCTGGCCGAGAACGCGCACGACAACTGGGCCAAACAGCGGATTGCCGAGGGCTGGACGTACGGCCCGAGGCGCGACGATAAGGCCAAGAAGCATCCGGACCTCATCCCCTACGCCGGCCTGCCCGACTCCGAGAAGGAGTACGACCGCAAAGCGGCAATGGAAACCCTGAAGGCCATCATTGCGCTTGGGTACGACGTCGTGAAGCCACGACGATGAGACAGCGCGAAAAGACGTCCAACGCCCCACCCAATTCTGTCACAGCAGTCTCGCGCCGGATTGCAGGTTTCGTCCGCTGCCACCAACAAGCCGGCTGCAAGAAACCATGAGCCCGAAGCCTGCTAACCCGAAACCTGCGAACATGCAACCTGATAACCTGAAACTGTCCTTGGTGCGAAGCTGGCGGACGGTTCGGGTGTTCATCAGCAGCACGTTCAGGGATATGCAGGCGGAGCGAGACCACCGAATCGGGGTCGTATTCCTCGGACGGTACGGCAGGTTGCGTGCATCGTTCAACATCTGTTGCGCTTCGCGCACGTCGAGTGTAAGATGAGGCCGGATGCCAAGTAAGCTGTACAACGCCTTCCTCAGCTACAACCACATAGACTCCGAAGTCGCTCTGAGCCTGCATGATTGGCTGACGCGAGTGGCTGGCCTGAGTGTATGGATTGACGTCCAGAATCTGCCAGCTGGTACTCCAGTTGCCGCCCGTCTGCCTTCAGTGATTCCGCAGTGCGAAGGTTGTCTGCTATTGCTGTCGCGAAGGTCGCTGCAGTCAGGCTGGGTCATGGACGAATGCGAGACAGCTCTAGACGAGAGGGCTAGGAATCGGCGATTCCGAGTAGTCGGAGTCAGGATTGACGATTGTGATCTAGCCAAGGTGTCGCCTGCTTTGCGGAAGCTGAGCTGGATTGACCTGCCAGACGGACGACTGAATCCCGCAGCTGGTCGCCAGTTGCTGTCCAGTCTTCACGGCAGGATGGGCGGCCCCTTGCGCGCCTTTGACTGGGACTGTTACGTTAGCCGGGGGTGGAAAGAGGGCGAAGGGACCTTCGCTGATGACGCATGCACGATGCTGGACGGACGTGGCATCCGCCTGCTTACAGACGCTCCCAGACAGGCAGTTTTCTCAGAGGACCGGATTGCCACAATCATGCAGGACTGCGGTGCGCACATCGTCATTCTTCCGCGTCGGTCCGACGCGGTCCCGGCCGAAAGGCAGTACCGCTACCTCCTGCGAGAGCTCGACATAAGCTCCAAGCTGAAGCTCCCGCAGTTGGCCATCTACGAACCGGGAACACCCCTACCGCCTGGGCTTCCGACTGAGCACTGTGAGTTCCGCTCGGCCGACGACGAACGGAGCCGCGGCGACCTGGATTGCCACATCGACGAACTGCTCGGACGGTACGTACAGCCCTCTCGAACCAAGCACATCTTCCTAGCGACTGAGTACAAAGGTCAGGAGCGGCGCTTGGAGCAGATCAGAGCTTTCCTTGAGGAAGTGACTGGCGTTTCGTGTATGCTAGCAATTCACATCCATGGGGATCATCTGCGTGAGCAGATTGTCAACTCAATCGCAAGCTCTGTTGCCTTCCTTGGCAACTTGACGGCCCCGAGTCGGGATCGCCCGGGTGAAATCGCAGTGAACGTAAACACCTGCGTTGAAGCCGGAATCGCGCTTGGCATCGCGAGAGCCATGGAAACCCAGGGCGTGCCTCCGCTTCCCGTGTTTCTGCTTGCCTACGCCCCCCGGGATGCGACTGGGCGCACTGAACAGCTTCCTTTCTTCTTCCGCGACTTCCAGATTCACTGGCACGCGGACGACGTTGACCTACTTGGGCTGCTCCACAAACTGGCCCTGCCTTTCGAGCAACGGATCATCAACTACGAGATAACGCGGACTGCGATGGACTGAGGGACGACCTCTCGTGTCTGCAATGGCAAAGTGAAAGAGGCAAGTTGATGCCACAAACTGACCGCGTTGTCCGCGTGTTCATCTCTTCGACATTCCGCGACATGTTCCGGGAGCGGGACATACTGGTCAAGCGCATCTTCCCGCAGCCGCGCAGGATGTTTGAGCGTAGCCGGACAACATAAGGGGTAACCTTGAGTAGCATACGAACAAGACGGATTGTTGCGGCAGTGCTCTTGCTGCTGTTGAGTTGGACCTTGGCTGGTGCGAGGCTGCAGTTTGGTAGCCTCACCCTGAATCACAACTCCGCCCCGATGTTGATGAATCCCTTGCATCTAGAAATCCTGCTGGCGAACTCCGCGGCGCTGGGTGGACCCGGAGGTGTGGGCGGCATCGCGTTCGACCAGGTGGCCGTGCCCGAGAGCGGGCTGAGCGTTAGTAGCCTGACTCTTAATTTCCAGAAGGACAGCGCCGACGGAAGGCGGCTCTGGTTGAGGATCGGAGATAAGCAAGTTCATGCGCCCATCTACGATTGGCAGTTGATACCGATCGCCCGTTTTGCCGATAGCCCGTACTTCTCTTGCTTCACCTACTTCGGCAAGCTGGATGACCCGACTGAGGAAAAGCTGGTCGAGGACGGACATGGGCATATCCTGAACTACCATCCGGCTCTTGTCAATACCCTGCTCGGCCTGCGTCTGTTCCAGGCCGACATCCTGATCCTGCGCCAGTATTGCACGGATCTGCCTAGGGAAGGCGGCCAGTACGTTCTGGGCGCCGGGGAAACGCCGCCCGACACGGATGAGAGTGAGTGCGGCATGTTTGACTTCGCCGCGCTCCTGAACCGGATCGAGAATGACCTGAAGATCGGATTCCGTTCCTACGTCATATGCGACTACAATCAGAATGTCCGCTTTCACTGTGTGGGAGACTCGCTTGTCATCGCCGGCGAACCGATCTACTACTGCTGGCGCTACCGCATGGAGATGCCCGACTACGATAAGGATGCAGTCCGAGAGCGAATCGAGCGTGAACTGACGGATGAGTGCCGGGCGGCGCGGCAGCTCAGCCCGCAGGATTTTGACGAGAACGAATGGTGCATTGATCGAGCCCTCGAGGTCGCGAAGGCCTATGCAGGCAAGTTCGATTTCTATGCGCCAGGCAGCACGCTTCTGGACTTGCTTGACATCAAGGACGATGACGCCCGCCGGGCGCACCTGCGCGGCTACTATCCGTCCGCGATCAAGCAGATGGTCGTGGAAACCCGGCTCGGAATGGACGCGTACCAGGTCGTCTACCTGAAAGAGTACAGCGAGCGGCTGTCACAGCGCCCCGAGGTCATCCGGTCAATCAACCCGGCCGTCTGGGACGCGCTGGTCAATGTCATGCGCTATGCGGCATTCTTCCGATACTGCAAACAGCAGTTCCCCGAGCAATGGCAGGCGTTCATGAAGCAGATTGACCAACTTGAGGTTCTGCCGCGCGTATCGACGCCGACGGTGATGTACGATCCTGACGAGCAGGGCAGAGAACGCTGAAGAAGACATGACGCCCTGCCCGAGAGTATTCATCAGCTTCTCATCCCGCGACATTGCCTTTGCCCGCGAGCTGTTTGACAGCCTGATGCGCCAGCCGGTTGACGTCTGGGACTACTCCCAGCGTGGCGAAGAGATTCCTGTTGGTAGTCCGATTCCCACCTATCTGCGCGAGCAGATCGCCGCATCTGACTACTTCGTGCCCTTGCTCAGTGCTAACAGCACCGACCCGGCCATTGGTCGTTTCACTACTCTCGAAGTGAGACATGCGATTGACTGCGGGATGCTCCAACAGCACCGGATAATCCCTGTCGTGCTCACCGACCGTGAACCAGGGTCGCTAGGCGGTCCGTATGACGAGTTGCGCGACACAATGCACCTCGACGTGGATACACGCGATTGGCGCAGTCTGGAAGGCCTAGTTCAAAGACTGTGCGGTGTGTTGAGTCTAGACTACGTCCCATGGATTCCGGACCATCCGCGCCTGCCGTTTGCCGAACGCTTGCGGGCCGAACTGCGAGACTCGGACTTGAGCCGAGCCGAGTATCGAGACCTCGGTACCCTGGTCGCAGAGTTCACCCGGGCCTTTGCCGACGGGCGGTGGCGCGCCGCTCTCGAACTGGTAACGTACTTCGTCATGGCCTGTCGCTACCGCCTGCCCTCCTCGGCGCCCTACTACCCGTTGATAGTGAAGGGCGTATGTGAGCTGCAGCTCGGACTGCTGGCCGAAGCCGAGACAACATTCCGCCAGGCGGTACAGCATCCACGACACGACGAGAACGGTGTGGGTGGTCTCGGTCACGTCTATTTCCGGCAGAAGCGTCATGATGAAGCCCTGGCAGCGTACGAGAAAGCCCTCGCCATCTGCCCGAAGGGGGAGGAACTCGAGATTAGATTCAACATCCTGAGCACGCGGGTCGAACTGAACGGTCATGAACTCGATCCCGGCGTCCTGGCCGACTTTGACACTGAGCAGCTTCCACCAGAAGAGAAACTCGACGTACTGAACCTCCGCGGGCTTGTGGCATACCGGCAGGGGAAACTCGCTGACGCTGCCCGGCACTTCTCTCTGATGCGGCAACAGGGTATCTACGATACTACGTCCTTGCTCTATCACTGTAGTGCGTTACGGGACGCCCGGCGCTGTGACGAAGCGGTCCTGCTCCTCGAAAGCGAAGCCGAGAAGCGAAAGGACACCAACGTCTACCACTACTTGGCGGACCTGTACCTCAAGACGGGCAAAGTACCGGCGGCCCTGACTCTCTACGAACGGAAACTGTGCCCGGACCCCGTGCGCGGGCGCCAGTTCACCATCGAATTCGCGCGGGTGTTGTATGCCACCGCCGGGAAGGCCAAGCTACGCGAGGTGTGCGAACGGGTGCTGGACCGCAGGCACTTTCGGAACCCTGCGACGCCCGAAGACTTCTTCTACGATGGCTTCGCCAACTACCTGCTAGGCAACCTCGATCGAGCGCGGTACGACTACGAGCGGTCGGCCGGATTCTGCAAGACCTACTACGACGAACTGCTGCGACAGCAGACCGACTGCCGGAAGCCATGAACGACCAACTCGCCAACCTGAAACCTGGAAACCTGAAACCCTCTGCCAAAGAACGCGTCGTCCGCGTGTTCATCTCCTCGACATTCCGCGACATGTTCCGGGAACGGGACATACTGGTCAAGCGCATCTTCCCCCAACTCCGCAAGCTGTGCGAAGAACGGTTCGTGACCTGGGGCGAGGTTGACCTGCGCTGGGGCGTGCCGGACGAGAAGAAGGCGGAAGGCAAGGTCCTGCCCATTTGCCTTGAGGAAATCCGGCGCTGCCGGCCCTACTTCATCGGCGTCCTCGGGGAGCGCTACGGCTCGCTGCCCGAAGAGTTGCCGCAGGACCTCCTTAACCGCGAGCCCTGGCTCAAGGAACACCTCAAGCACTCCCTGACCGAACTCGAAATCTGGCACGGGGTCCTGAACGACCTTAAGATGGCGGGCCGCTCATTCTTCTACTTCCGCGACCCGGGCTTTCTCAACCGCCTGCCCACAGAGGCGAACCGCTCTGACTTCGCCTCCGAAAGCCCCGAGGCAGCCGAAAAGCTCGCCAAGCTCAAGACACGCATCCGCTCAAGTGGCCTGCCGGTGTGCGAGAACTACGCTGACCCGGAGGAACTGGGCGACCTGGTGCTTGAGGACCTGACCAAGGTCATCGATGAGCTCTACCCGCCCGGGTCCGAGCCGGCCCCGCTGGACCGGGAAGCGATGCTGCACGACGCCTTTGCCCGCAGCCGGGCCCGAGTGTACATCGGCCGGGACGAGTACTTCAGGCAACTCGACGAGCACGCCTCCGGCGACGGCCCGCCGCTGGTCATACTCGGAAATTCCGGCTCGGGCAAGTCTGCCCTGCTTGCCAACTGGGCGCAGCGCTTCCGCAAAGACCATCCTGACGACCTGTTCGTATTACACTTCATCGGCGCGTCGCCATACAGCTCAGACTGGGCCGCGATGCTGCGCCGAATCCTGGGCGAGTTCAAGCGGAGGTACGGTTTCAAGGACGAAATACCGGACAAGCCCGATGCCCTACGCGCCGCCTTTGCCAACTGGCTGCACATGGCCGCAGCCAAGGGCAGGGTCATCCTGATTCTCGACGCCTTGAACCAACTCGAAGACCGGGACGGCGCACCTGACCTGGTCTGGCTGCCGCCGGTCATCCCCACCAATGTCAGGCTTGTCCTTTCGACCCTGCCCGGTCGGCCGCTTGATGACCTGAACAAACGCAACTGGCCCACGCTTACCATTCAGCCGTTCACGGCCGCAGAACGCGCTCGGTTCATCAAGGACTACCTTGCGCTGTACCGGAAGGAACTCAGCCCTGCGTCCGTCTCCCGTATCGCGGCGGCGAAGCAGACCGAGAACCCGCTTTTCCTGCAGGCGTTGCTTGAAGAACTCAGGCTGTTCGGTAAGCACGAAGCACTGGAGTCCCGAATCGCCCTCTATCTCCAAGCCCGGGACATCCCGTCCCTGTACGAACTCATCCTTGCCCGATACGAAGAGGACTACGAAGACGACCGTCCCGGCCTGGTCAAAGACGCAATGACCGCAATCTGGGCCGCGCGGCGCGGGCTGACGGAGGCCGAACTCCTCGACATCCTCGGCAAGAAGGGCAAGCCGCTGCCGCGGGCCTTCTGGTCCCCGCTCTTCCTTGCTGCCGAGCAGGCACTCGCTAGCAAAGCCGGCCTCCTCAACTTCTTCCACGACCACTTGCGTGCTGCGGTCCGGAACCGCTACCTGCGCAAAGAGCAGCAGCAAGCCACCGCCCACCTCCGTCTTGCCAGCTACTTTGACAGACAGGACGCCGGCCCGCGCCGTACCGACGAACTGCCGTGGCAGTTCGCCCGGGCCAAGTCCTGGCAGCGGCTGTACGACCTGATCGCAGACATGCAGTTCTTTGACGCGGCTTGGGACAGCGACAGATTCAGCATCGAGGCGTGCTGGGCGCTGCTCTGTGGAGGCCCTGGGCTGACCCCGCAGAATGCCTACGCCACCTTGGTCAAGTCCCCAAGCCGGCGCGCGTCTACGGCTTTCAGAGTCGCGCTGCTACTCAAGGATATGGGCTTCTGGGCGGAGGCCGCGACGTTGCTCCGTGGGCTTGTCGGGCACTACCGCTCAACCGGGGAAATCGCAGAGAAAACGTTCCGTCTTGGGGAACTGGGCGTAGTCCTCCACGGTCGCGGCAGGCTCGACGAAGCGGCCAAGCTGTTCAGAGAGCAGATACGAATCTGCCACCGGACTTCTGACGTTTCTGGCACACAAGCGGCACTAGGTAGACTAGCCAACATTCTCTATGACAAAGGGAAACTGGCCTCGGCATTGAAGCTGTTGGCCGAGCAGCAGGCGATCTGCAAACGCGCTGGCGACAAGTATGGTCTTCAAAGCGCCCTGGGGGACAAGGCCCTGATTCTCTACGACCAAGGATTCCTCAGTGCTTCTATGACTCTCCACAAGAGAGAGGAACTGATCTGCCGGGAATTGGGAGACCAGATCGAGTTGGCAACATCTCTCGGCAACCAAGCACTCATCATCTATGACCGTGGCGACTTGGACGCGGCCATGGGACTGCACAAGGCAGAGGAGCGCATCTATCGAGACCTGGGCTGCAAGGATGGACTGTCCGTCTCGTTGGGTAACCAAGCTGTAATCCTCTCCGACCGCGGCAAGCTGGATGACGCGATACGCCTTCATCGGGAAGAGGAGCAACTCTGCAAGGAATTGGGCGATCAGCACGGAGTGGCGTTCTCGTTGGGCAACCAGGCGCTCATACTTGCCGCGCGTGGCCGCCTCAAGGAGGCAATGAAGCTCCACAAGGAGGAGGAGCGTATGTCCAGAGAGCTGGAAGACTGGGACGGACTTCAGGGATGCTTGGGCAACCAAGGTGAACTACTGCAGACCATGGGCGACTTGGATGGAGCAATGAAGCTTCACAAAGAGGAGGAGCGGATATGTCGGAAGCTCAAGAGCAGGTTGGGGCTCTGCTACTCGCTTGGCAATCAGGCTAGGATTCTCCGGAAACGCGGCAACCTTGTTGGTGCCATACGGCTACACAAGCAAGAAGAACGACTATGCCGCAAGCTCGGCTGCAAGGATGCGCTTCAGAGTTGCCTGGGCAATCAGGCCCTTGTCTGGAGAGACCGCGGCGTACCAAGCAAAGCTATGCACCTCCACAAACAAGAGGAGCGACTGTGCCGGAAACTCGACCTTCCCGAAGGACTGGCGCGGTCGCTTGCCAATCAGGCCCTCCTGATGTCGGACAGACAGAACCGCCCAAAGGACGCCCTGCCACTGGCAGAAGAGGCATACCGGCTTGCCTCGGAACACGGCTACGCAACGCTGGCCCAGCAGGTCAAGCGGATTCTCGACTCCATCCGCGCGAAGCTGGCCTGAGGCATGAAAGTACTGGGCGGCCTCATTGATGAAGTGATCAGGATTGTGGAGGCATGACGTGAGCAGGACGAAACGAGTGGGCAATAGACGACCACGTTCCCCTGTCTATGGATTCCCATCTGTAGTTAACGCTCACCGCCGGAAGGAACGAGATTTCTTTATCAGCTATAATCACAATGATCGAGATTGGGCCGAGTGGATCGCTTGGCAGCTGGATAATGCCAAGTACGCAGTGATTCTTCAAGCCTGGGACTTCAGGCCGGGGACTGATTTCGTTGCGGCGATGGACGAGTCTGCCAGGCTGTGCAAACGGACCATTGCCGTGATATCGCCCGACTACCCCGCGTCGGTATATACCCGGCGCGAGTGGGCTGCGGCCATGTCGTCAGCTCCCGGGAAGCTGCTGCCGGTGGTGGTCCGCAATTGCCAGCTTGTCGGTCGGCTTACCTCGACCATCCACGTTGACCTTACCGGGCTTGGGGAGGTAGCCGCCCGCAACGCCCTGCTCAAAGGCGTGAAACGGAGTCGGATCAAGCCCAAGGTTGCGCCTGCATTCCCAAGCCCCGCTGACCGCACCGTTCCATCGCAGCCAAGGTACCCGACCACCCTACCCACGGTATGGAATGTCCCGTATCGACGCAACTCACACTTCGCCTCGCGCGACAAGCTGATCGGCGAGCTCAGGACGGCGCTCACTTCAGGAAGGCCCACCTCAGCAACTCAGGTTATCAAGGGACTGGGCGGCATCGGCAAGACTCAACTGGCGGTCGAATACGCTTATCGATACGCTGGAGACTACACGCATGTGCTCTGGGTCCAAGCTGAAGACCCCGTGGCACGCGCCGGCAGCTTTGCGTCTCTGGCCGACATACTGGGCCTTGCCGAGAAAGACACGCGTAACCAGGCTGTTGTCGTTGAAGCGGTGCGCCGCTGGCTGGAATCCAACAACGGTTGGCTACTGATACTGGACAACGCCCCGGATCCTGCAAGCATCAGTCCGTTCCTCCCTCGCGACACTCTCGGCCATGTAGTCATCACTTCCCGTTTTCCGAACTGGGGTGGAGTTGCCGAATCTCTCTCGGTCCCGGTCCTGCCCCGCCCGGTAGCGGCTGAGTTTCTGCTCAAACGGACCCGCAGCAACGACCGGAAGTCGGCAAAGGACCTCGCCAATGAGCTGGGCGGCCTGCCGCTGGCTTTGGGGCACGCGGCCGCCTACATTGAGGACACGGGGTGTACAATCGCCCACTATCTTGATGTCTTTCGAACACAACGCGAAGCTGTGCTCAAATGGCGGAGCGATACGGCCGAGTACCCGGAGTCCGTGGCCGGCACCTGGAATGTGTCGTTCCAGATGCTCGCAAGGAAGTCGGCCGCCGGGGCCGAATTGCTGAATCTCTGTGCATTCCTGGCTCCGGAAGACATCGGACTGGAGTTCATCACGCAGGGCAGGAAGTTCCTGCCCGCGCGCTTGGCAGAGGCGGCAGGTAACCAGGTGGAATGCGACCAGGCGATAGCAGCCCTTCAGCGCTACTCGCTTGCCGAGTTCCATGGAGGCAGCATTTCAGTCCACCGTCTGGTCCAAGCCGTAGCGTACGACCGACTGGCAGAGAGAGAGCGTCGGTTCCTGGCCTCAGCCGCGGTAGAGGTTGTCAACTGCTCATTTCCGGACATGAGCGAGGACGTGCGCACGTGGGCCGTGTGTTCGCGTCTCCTGCCCCATGCCTTGTCTGCAGCCGACCATGCCGTGGCCGTCGGGTCAGCGTCCCGAGCGCTCGGCCGCCTGTTGGGACAGGCTGGTCTGTACCTGCATGGTCGGGCGCAGTATCCCGGCGCCGAGGCATTGATGCAGCGTTCGCTGAAAATCAGGAAGAAGATGTTCGGCCCGGAGCACCCTGATGTCGCCGAGTCCTTGAACAACCTCGGAACTACCTACGCCTTTCAGGGTCGGCACGCCAAGGCCGAGCCGTTGCTCAGGCGGGCGCTGAGTATCTGGGAGAAGACGTTGGGCCCCGAAGATCCCAATGCGCAGAGCGCGTTGAACAGCTTGGCCGGGGTCTGCATGGCCCTGGGCAAACGTTCCGAGGCTGGGCCGCTGTTGCAGCGGTCACTGGAGATAAGAGAGAGAATCCTGCCTCCGGATGATCCCGCCCTGGCCCCGACCTTGAACAACCTGGGCGGGTTCTATCTCCTGCAGCGCGAGTATGCCAAGGCCGAGCCGCTGTTCCGGCGAGCGCTCGATGTCAGGAGGAAGGCGTTTGGGCCGAAGCATCCCGATGTAGCTGCGTCCATAAACAATCTCGCAACTCTATATACCCGGCAAGGTCGGTACGCCGAGGCCGTGCAGCTGTACCAGCGGTCGTTGAACGTCTGGAAGAAAACGCTCGGACCGGAACATCCCCATGTGGGAAGTGCGTTGAACAGCCTGGCCGCGGTTCATATGTACCAGGGCAAGAATGCCAAGGCAGAGCCGCTGTTGCAGCGGGCGCTGAAGATCAGGACAAAGGCGCTCGGGGCGGATAACCCCTTTGTAGCCGAGTCTCTAAGTAACCTCGCTACGCTCTACACGCGGCAGGGCCGATACGCCAAGGCCGAGCCGTTGTTCCAAAAGGTGCTCCGCATTAGAGAGAAGGCGTTCGGGTCAGCACATCCAGATGTGGCGGCTTCCCTGGACAGCCTCGCCGAGCTCTTCCGCACTCAGGGCAGATATGCCGAGGCCGAGCCGTTGCTGAAGCGAGCGGTAGAGATTGCGAGGAAGTCTCTGGGACCGGAGCATCCGAACACGAAGAAGGTCGCGGCGGATCTCCAGGCAATGCAGCAAGAGATGGCAAAGATGGATCCGGGGAAACAGTGAAGGACTTTAGGCGTCCCGCGCACTTGACACGCCCGGCACCGCATGACAGATGGTCGAGTCGGTCGAGACGTCGCGGAGGATGCACAAGGACGCGCCCATGGTCAGGACGCCGCACGAGTCGTTTCAAACAGGTCGCCTCCTTTGTGCGCCATCTGCAAGAGACTGATTACGACAAGGCATGAATCCAGAACCTGCCAACCTGAAACCTGGTGACCTGAAACCCTCCGCCAAAGAGCGCGTTGTCCGCGTGTTCATCTCCTCGACATTCCGCGACATGTTCCGGGAGCGGGACATACTGGTCAAGCGCATCTTCCC
>JAPLUO010000492.1 GCA_026397595.1 Caldifarciminota bacterium | reverse complement strand
ACTGACTGACTGCTACCTACGGCGCAAGGTGCCGCCAAGGCATCTCGTCCGGGCACCATGCCCCGCTTTCTTGAAGCGTCAATTTACAGATGTCTGGAAGCACTGTCAATATATCCGTCAGAGGCAGACGAGAACATAGAGAGAGCAGGGGAGGGCGTGGGCCGGTCAGATCTGCGGTGTTGGACGGCCGACGGCCCACGGCTCACGGCAGATGGTCTGCGGCGTACGGTTCACGGCAACGGCTCACGGACCGCGCTGACGGCAGCGGAAACGCCCGCGCGTCAGGAATTGCCTATTGCGGAGCGTCCCCGGAATTACCTACCTCTTGCGAGCCTTGGCGGGCTTCACCTTGGCCAGGTTGTGTTCCACGCCAGACCTGACTAGAGCCTTCAGCGCGGTTTCGTCGAGCTTGTCGCCCTCGTAGATGTCTATTGCCCGCGACTTGCCATTGAGCATGGCATTGAAGAGCTTCTGCGGGTCGGGGAGGCTCGCCCCTGCGACCAAGGTCAGTCTGACCCTTTCCTTCAGGATGCCCCCGAAGCCGACAATTCCGTTGTGCTCCCAGACTGCCACGCCCATCGGGTTGCTGGGCCGCCTCCACTTCACTTCCTCGGTAATCTCAGGGTCGGCATCGTGGATGATCTTGCGGAGCTTCGCAAGGGTTGCGCCGCGCCAATCAGGGGTCTTGGTAATCATGTCGTCAATGGGTTCGCCTGGGTTGGGCATTCTTCCTCCAGATACTCGCGTTTCTTCACTATTACGCTGGCACCAGCAACACCTGGCTGCCGAGAGAGAGTCACGGTCAGCCCAGTGTCTATGACCGAGCCGTTTGCGTGACGCCGAGCTGCCATCCTCTCAACTGAGTTCGACTCAGACGGATTCGGGAAGGTTCAGGCGCCGAACGCCTCGGAGTTATCGGGATGCCGGCGGTTGGCCTTGAGCCTGAGGCCATTATGCAGAATCGGACGTCGGAGTCAAGGCAGCGGGTTGGAACGGCCGGTAGCTCGCGGCTTACGGCAGACCGCCGACAGGTCGCGGTTCATCATAATGAACCGCGTGACACGCGTGACATGGGCAGCAGGATGACTGTTTGGAGTCAGGGGTCCGCTACTGCGAACCATGAACCAGGAACTGATAACTCGCGCCGTTGGCGCGACGGCAGGGGAGACGCCGCCCGCACGGCAGGAATTGCTTATTGCGACCCCGGAATTATTCCAGAAGTCTGAATGCAGAGAGCAGAATGACAGAGCGGGATTGAGAGGTCGAGGATAGAGGAAGCGATGGTCGGGGAGCTGTCAACCGTCGGCTTGGGCTTGAGCTTGGGCTGGTGTCATGCTTGTGGCTTGAAGCTTGAGGTTTGTGACGAAGTCACAACGGCAGACGAAGCTCATTGACACGCTTCAACTGGAAATCGGGGAAGTGTCCCTCCTCTCTTCCGAGGTTTGTGACGAAGTCACAACGGCAGACGAAGCTCATTGACACGCTTCGAACTGGAAATCGGGGAAGTGTCCCTCTCTTCCCCCCTCTCTTCCTCCATTAAACCCCTGATGGGCGAGAGGGCGGAGAGTCAAACATGCGCGCCACCTTCACTGTCTCTTACGTGTGCGGTTTTTCGGAGGCGCAGCAGGTAATACAGGCCGTTGGCCCTCAGCTCTCTACGCGATTCCACCATCTCGATCGCGGTCTGTATGCCTGCTACACCAGCGCCTATGAGTAACGCGTATTGAGCCGGTACGTGGGCGAATAGAGATGCTATGAGCGACCCGCCTGCAGCAGGGCTCTTCAGTGCCTCAATGAAACGCTTGCTTGCGCGGAGCGATTCCCCGGCTGCCTTCCGTTCTAGATCGTCAAGAGCCGGCAGTACTTGTGTTTCCGCAATTAGGTCGATGTCGTTCAGTAGCTCCTTCTCGTCTGCACTGGAGGCTGCGGCCCGAGACACGCTCAGCATGGATGAATGGAATCGCTCAAGCTCCGCTCGAGCTATGTGTCGTATCTCAAGGATATCATCGCAGGACAGCGCACTCATGTCCGGGAGTGAGAGCTGCATTACGCGCTGGGCCAACCGCGGCTCGATTCCTCGCGTGCTGGCCAGTTGCTCCCGAATCTGCGCGAAGGCGGGCGCGGTAAGTGAGAGTTTGAGAAGCTCGGACAGGACGCCACTGTCAGTTAGTGCCGTACGACCGGCGGCCAACGCCTCCATTAGGTCCGTCATCAGCATGCCGTAGTAGGGCTCCAGATAGCCGTTCTCGAACGAGGCGCCGACGGCCATTGGCCATCTCGTCCGCTGCCAAACGGACATAGCCTCCGGGTCGAGTTTCAACTTGCGAGCCCTCGGGGCTAGGGATGAGTCTTGCGCGGTCACGTCCCTGACCACTAGGTTGCTGTTGTCAAGTACCAATTGTCTCGCAGTGCGCGCCACCGACCGGAACTCCTCTCGTTCCACCTCGTTGAGACAGCCTTCCGCCAGGTGGACCACGTCTTCGTGTACCAGCGGTTGGATCGAGGTCAACACCTCCCTGCCTAGATGATCGACGATATCCGTGATGACGTGACTACCCTTCTTATCGCTTAGTCCCATTTCGGGAGTATCGGCCTTTGCTGCACGGATCAGCCTCCCCAGCCGAATGCGGACGGATGGGAAGTATAACGCGGCAATCTTGACTGAGGATACCGCGTTGCTGGTGTCTGGCAGAACTAGGGTTGCGGCATCCTTGGGGATGCTTGCGTCTGCGCTTTTGATGCTATGTTGACGCGCAGACTCGGCACGCGCGTCTGGTATCCTTGCCTCGAAGTCCGGATGCCACTGACCCAATGGAACGGAGGGTGTGCGTGCCATGAGTTCCTCCTGCAGTTAGAAGAAGATCTCCGGATGGGTTGCGGCGAGGAGGGCGGTGAGTGCAGTCCACGCCCACATCGAGGGTTCGACCTGTGTACCGTCCGTCACGACAGGGAGAGGGCAGCCACCACGAAGCCCGCGACTAGGCCCCAGTGCTTGCGGGCGGGGATGGAGGAGTGGTCTGCGTTACTTACTAATGAGAGCAGGAAATGTTTGTCATTCTGAGGCGTTCGACGCCGAAGAATCTTCGCTGCGCTCAGGGTGACAGGGTATAAGGATACTCAGGG
>JAPLUO010000078.1 GCA_026397595.1 Caldifarciminota bacterium | reverse complement strand
TCTCGGAGCTTCTGTCAGAGTCTCTGTCGGATTCTCTGTCGGAGTCTTTCTCGGGGTCTCTCAAGGAGTTTCTTTCCGAGTATCTCGCGGAATATCTGTTGGAATTGGTTTTGGAGTCACTTTCGGAGCCACTCCCCCTGTCGGGGGGGAGGGGGGAAATGGGCATTGCAGATTGACGATTGTTGATTGTAGATTGAGGAGATTCGGATACTTAGCGAGGCGCGGCGCGCGGCAGCCGTCCTTTCCTCAGACTGGACGACTGCCTGCCGAACGTAGGTGCATTATTCCTGGGCCAAGAGGCAGATTGCTTCCTGATGGTGCAGAAAGGGAAGGGGGGTCAGATTTCAGTGGCACAAGTGGGTCAATTCCAAATGGCAATCCACAATGATCGACGGCCGCCTGGCCGGGCGGGTGTCGGAGCTGGGTAAAGGTACTGCCAAAGAACGGAGGAAAGAGCTTGGCAGAGGCATGCCCAAAGAACCTACCAAAGGCCTTGGGAGAGGCTTTGTCAGAGGCCCTGACGAAGAGACTGGAAGAGACCTTGCCAGAGTCTCTGCCACGGAGCGGAGGAAAGGCATTACCAGAGACCTCGGCAGAGGCTTCACGAGAGACCTTGCCACAGAGCGGGGCAAAGACGTTGCCAGAGGCTTGACCAATGAGCTTGGGAGAGACCTTGCCGGAGAGCTTGCCCAAGGCCTTGGCAAAGGCTCTGCCAATGAGCCTGCCAAAGGCTTCGGGAGAGCCTCCCCCCAACGCGGGTGTCATTTCCAGGCAGTAGAGAATAGTGAGTTCATAGTTCAGAACTTACACAAGGAACTGAGATGATACGCTTGATAAGAATCCTTATCATGCGGAACGTATTCCGGGTCAGGATGCGTGGCGAGGGCGCAAGTCGTAAGTCCAAAGTGGAAATGGCAAAGGCTTGCGCCGGCAGACTCCGGGACGAGACTGGCTGGCGGCCGGAGGCGAGAGCGAAGTGCGGGCGGAGTTCCGCTGCCGGACTCCGCCCGCGCAGTCGTCTTCTTCGTCGCGGTATGCGGCGAGCGGTCAGCAAGGCCGTGGTTCGACGCTAGCGGGCGCGGCTGAGGACGATGCTGGCGGCGAGGTAGATGAAGTAGACGCCAGCCAGCACGGCTGCCACGCGGCCGGCGAAGCGGACTGCTGAGAACCGGCTGACCAGCCCGGCGAAGAAAAGGGGCAGGAGGTAGACACTTGTGGCGAGGAAGAAGACAAAGAAGAACAGGGCTCCCTGCCAAGCGCCGCCGATGTCCATGACCGTGGTCACCGCGAGCAGGAACGGCGGGCAGAGGTTGATGCCGGCGAGGAAGCCAACGACGGCCAGGTACCAGCCGGACCGGATGCGCGGGCTCACTGCACGGCAGAGCCCGAGGTGCGGGAAGGACTGAACCACAGCGTAGACAATCATCAGCACTCCGAGCAGTGCGTACACCAGCGGCAGTAGGACAGTCTTGATTCCCCACACGCGGCTCAGTGCACCGCCGAGCGCGCCGAACACCAGTCCGAACAGCAGGTAGGCAACGAGCCTTCCCGCAAGGAAGAGGCCGACGCGGGACGCTGAGCGCCTGACGCTTCGGTTTTCGTCCGATAGCAGCAGCGGTCCGACCAGCGGAACACAGAACCCGGCACAGAACATGCCGGTGGAGAGGCCGAGCAGCAGGGCCCTAGCGACCAGTTTCGGAATCATCATTGCTGCGGGTACAGCCACGGTTTTGCGAGGGATTGGGTACAGGCACGGTTTTCCCCGGAGGAAAGCCGTGCCAGTCCCCGGAGCCGTGGCAGTCCCCCACCAAACCGCTTGCGATAGAGTTCCCTTGCTTTAGGGCCGAGATGGCTCGGGTCCCACGGAAGCGTCGGGTCAAGTCGGACTCTGACGCGGCGTACGCCCGGGACCGAGATGACCTCCTTTGCTGCCTGGGCCCCAAGGTGCTGTGCATACGGGCACTCGGGAATGGTGAGTATGATGGTTGCCTTGACCGTGCCGGCAGAGTCGATTTGCAGAGAGTTCACGAGTCCAAGGTCAACTATGGAGATGCCGATTTCCGGGTCGACCACGCGTCCGAGCGCGGAAGCGACTGCGGCTGAGTCGGGTGTGGGAGTTCCCACAGGCACATTGGCCGAGTCGGTGAACGTGGTCGCGGCGCTCAGGCCAAGAGCCGGCAGACGCTGCCGCCGAAGCAGGGCGGGCAGGTTCATGACGAGGATACCGATGCCGACCAGCACTATCGTCGTGACGAGACGGATGGGCAACCGCCAGGCTTTGTTCACCTTGGAATTCTACCCGGCAGGCGGCAGGAGTCCAGAATCCGACCCGGAAGCCGAGATTGAACCGCCAAGAGCGCCAAGGCGGAACCGGAGTCTCACCACAGAGACACCAAGGCACGAAGGGGACAAGCGCGAATGTCGAAGCCTCGAATGACGATTGAAATCCGAATTACGAAGTCCGAATGGCGCATGGCGAAGGGCGAAAGGCGCCAGGCGTTGCGACCGGCCTGCGCTTGCGCTTGCGCTTGAGCTGGGCGGAGTCAGCGGTCTGCTAACTCCTACCTGCTAACTGCTAACTGACCTGATACACTGAGTCGAGTACCGTGCCGTCAACCCATTTGACGACTGCTACGACCTTGTCGCTGTGCTTGGGACGAGCCGGCTTGCCGCAGATGCGCTCGACTTCGGCCTTGATGTCCGCGATCGGGCGGACCGGCAGGCCTTTGTCTTTGACCGCATCGAGCAGGTCCTGGCGCAGCGGGTTGATGGCCAGCCCGAGTTCGGTGACGATAACGTCAACCAACTCACCCGGAGCGCAGAGCGTGGTCACTTCGTCA
>JAPLUO010000132.1 GCA_026397595.1 Caldifarciminota bacterium | reverse complement strand
TGCTGGCGCTCGGTGATGTCTTGGCCTTGGGCGATGGTCGCAAGCACCGAACCGGTGGGCGTGTAGAGTGTGGCCGAGTTCCAGAGCACGGTAAAGACACTGCCGTTCACGTGTTGAATCGCTATCTCGACGGTCTCCCAGCGCTCGCCGGTCGCGGTTCTATGAATGAGGGACAGCGAGTCTTCCCGCCGGCTGGCCGGGAAGAGAATGTCGAGCGTCTGGCCCTTCACGTCCGATTCCCTCCGTCCGGTCAGTCGTTCGAACGCGCGGTTGAATCGGGTAATCCGGAAGTCCGGGTCCCAGACGATAATCGGCGCGTTGGCATGGGCAATCAGGTTGTCGAGGTAGGCGTTCGTCTCGCGCAGGACGGCTTCCCCCCGCTTTCGTTCGGAGATGTCGCGAACGATCCCGACTCCGTGCCACTTGTCGCCAATCTTGATTGCCGACAGCGACAGTTCGGCCGGGACTTCGGTGCCGTCCTTCCGGGTTGCCGCCAGTTCCACGGTTTTGCCTACCGCTCCACCTTCGCCGGTCGCGCGGAACTGGCCGAATGCTGCGGCGTGCGCGGCGCGGAATCGTTCCGGCGTCAGGAACTCGTGCAGCTTGCGGCCGATGACATCTTCGGCGGCATAGCCGAACATCGCCTCGGCCGCGGGATTCCAGAAGGTCACGAGGCCGGAGTCGTCCATCATGATGATGGCGTCCTTGGCCGAACCGGTAATCGTGCGCATTCGCGCTTCGCTCTCGCGCAGCGCTTCCTCGGCCTGCTTGCGTTCGGTGATGTCGGCGAGGAAATTGAGGGTCGCGGGTCGGCCCATCCAGTCGATGCGAGTGGCGTTGATTTCCACGTGGCGTGTCTCGCCGTCCCGGCGGACGATGCGGAAATCGTACCCGACCGGGATGTCCTCGCCGGCGATGCGCCGGCGGTAGCGGTCGGCGACGAGCGCGCGGTCATCGGGGTGGATGAACTCGACGAATGACCGCCCGAGCAGTTCCTCGCGCGTGTACCCGGTCATCTGGTTCGTGCGCGGGTTGGTGAACACCAGCTTCCCGTCCTGGGCCACGAGTATGGCTTCGTCCGCGTTGTCGACCACGAGCCGGTACTTCTCCGCGCTCTCGCGCAACCCCGCCTCGGCCTGCTTGCGCTCGGTGATGTCGTGTATCGTGCCGAACAACTTGACGACTCGCCCGGTTTCGTCCTTGACTGGGTGCATCCTGGCCGAGAAGAACACTGTCCTGCCGCTCGGCAGATTGGCGGTCAGGTCGTAGCTGATGTCACGCCCTTCCTCGGTGGCCTGGCGGGCGAACCCCCGCAGCCTCAAAACCTCTTCGGGCGAGTAGTAGCTCGCCTCTTCCTCAAGCGTTGGCGGCCCCAGCGGCTTGTCGCGTTCATACAGCCGGTACGTCTCGTCCGACCACTCAAGCTTCTGACTGTCGAGGTCGAACTCCCAGTTTCCGGTCCGGCCCAGCGTCTGGGCCTCCTGCAGCCGCGCCTCATTCTTTCGCAGCGCGACCTCGGCCTCAATGCGCGCCGTGACATCGTCGTAGACGGCCACGACTTCTCCCGAAGGTAGCTTGTACACGTAGTTCTCGCGCCAGCCGGAGATGCGGTCGTCTTCGTAATGCCCAACCGGATGCTGCTCCGGCTTGCCCGTCTGCCACACCCGCCGCAGTACCGCGAGCAGCCCGAATTCCTCGATGCCGGGGAAGACCTGCTGGACGTAGCGCCCGACCACCTCTTCCCGGCGCAAGGAGTCAATCCGCTCCGCGCCCCGATTGAGGTTCGTGAAGATGAAGCTTGCGCCCCGGTCGCGCGTCTCATAGACCGCCACGCCCGAGGACATGCTCTCGAACAGCTCGCGGAAACGCTCCTCGCTCTCGTGCAACGTCTGCTCAGCCTGTTTGCGCTCGGTGACCTCTTTGACCTGTGCCGCGTTCTGGCCGAATGATTGGTCCACCAATTGCGCCAGTTGTCCGAACTCGGTGCGGCTGCGCTCAAGCGGCTTCAGTGCTTCGGAGGTGCCTGACTCAAGGCTGCGCCTTATCTGTCCCAGAGGCCGCGTCACCCAGAGCCAGAGCGCCATAGTCAGTCCGAGAACACCGAGGAGAGCCAGCGCGGCCATTTGCACGGACAAGTCGCGGCTGGAGCGTCGGGCCACCGCGATCCATTCGGGCCGGAGCAATGCTGTGAGCATCAGCTCGGGTTTGCCCTCCGGGCCGGGCAAAGGTCTGATGAACTTGATTTCGCCCAACTGCCGGGCGATTTCCGTCGACGGCTTCGTCCGGCCGTGGGTCGGCTCTACCCGTATCGTCTTCCCGGTCAGTCGAGTTAGTTCGGTCAGATACTGCCGGTTCCACGACCGCGCGGCCAGAAAGTATCCACGTACCGGGGTCTTGCGTTCGTCGTCTTCGGAAGGGTGAATTGTCGCGCCGCGTATCTCAACCGGGCCGTCAGGGCCGGCGATGAAGAAATGGCAGAAGTGGCCGTCGCCGAACTCGTCCTTGACCGAGAGCCCGGGCGGCAGCGGTTTGAGCAGGGCTTCGAGAGTTGAGTCGCGCACCGCGTACACCGGCGACCCGGCGGCGTCAAAGACCCACGCGGCGTCGGCCCGGTACGTGGTCAGCACATCATCAATGTTTACGCTCGCCCAGGTTCGGTCCCCGGTCTCGACAAACCGCACCATCTCGCCCCAGTTCGTGTAGTCCTTGGCGAACGTCGCCAGCGAACCGCCCTCAAGTTCAAGGGTCCGGTCCAGCAGCTCCCCGTCTTCCTTCGCGTCGGCAGCCAGGTAGGCGTCCATCTTGCGAGTCTCGCTTTTCCCGGACACGACGAGCACCAGCGCGGCGACTGTCGCCGCGGCGAGCATCACCAATGTGAGCCGGGTCTGGACCGACGACCACCCTTGCCACATCTTGACGGGCATGTTAGAAGTCCCTGCCGATGGCGAGCGCTATTGGGTCATTGAGTGTGGTGAAACCCGAGTGCGCCTCTGCGGTGTCCCGAACAGCGGCAACTCGCGCTACCGCAATCCGAGGTAGCTCCGCTTCAGGGCTGTCAGACGGTAGGAGGGGCTTCCCAGCCCCGATGGCCCAACGAATCGGGACAAGGATGTCCCTCCCACCGAGGAGGAAGAAGCGGAATCGGGACAGGGATGTCCCTCCTACGGAAGCAGGCGCGCCGAGCTTTGGAGTGCGGGAGCGTAGCTCCCGCCTTTCCTTGTCCGGTGTCCCGAAAAGCGGCATCTCGCGCTGCCGCAGTCCAAAGAAGCTTCGCTTCGGGATTGTCCGACGCCCGGTTTCGGTAGGAGGGGTTTCCAAACCCCGAAGCCGTCGCCGAATCGGGACAAGGATGTCCCTCCTACCGAGAAGGAAGAAGCGGAATCGGGACAGGGATGTCCCTCCTACCGGGGAGGAAGAAGCGAAATCGGGGCAGGAATGTCCCTTCTGCGGTTTCGGTAGGAGGGGTTTCCAAACCCCGATGCCGTCACGAAATCGGGACAGGGATGTCCCTCCTGCGGAAAGTGCGCGCCTCGGCATCTACGTCCGGGCGGGCGGCGGTTCGTTCAGGAGCAGCCAGGAGAGGCCGAGTTGCTGGACGGCCTCCATGAACTGCTCGAACTCGACCGGCTTGCGCACAAAGCTGTTTGCCCCGAGACGGTAGCTGCGTACGATGTCCATTTCCTGATTCGAGGACGTGAGAACCACCACCGGCATCTGCCGGGTCCGTTCGTCGGCTCGAATCCGCTCCAGCACGGTAAGCCCGTCAACCTTGGGCAGCTTCAGGTCAAGCAAGGTGACCGCCGGAAACTCGGCCACGTTACGTCCCGCGTACTTGCCGGTTCCGAAGACGTATTCGAGCGCCTCGGCGCCGTCGCGGCAGACTACTACCGGGTTGCTGATGTTGCGCTTGCGCAATGCGCGGAGCGCGAGTTCCTCGTCGTCCGGGCTGTCCTCGACGAGCAGGATGCTCCTCACTTGATTCTTGTCCATTGCTATGTCTCCTTGGTTGCTGTCTGAAACGTGAAATAGAACGTGGCGCCCTTCTCGACCGCGCCCTCAATCCATCTCCCCGTCCGCCGTGCCGGCGCACGATGCGCTGAACCGTGGCGAGCCCGATGCCCGTGCCGGCGAAATCAGCAGCCGCATGGAGCCGCTGAAACGGCACGAACAGGCTGTCAACGTGGCTCATGTCAAAGCCCGCGCCATCGTCCCGGACGAACCATACCGGTTCGCCGTCGCGCACGGTCTCGCCGACTTCGATGCGTGCGGTCGGGTGCTTGCCGGTGAGCTTCCAGGTGTTGCCCAGCAGGTTGCGCAGCACCATTTCGGCCAGCACCGGGTCGGCCTGTGCCGTCATGCCGTCCGGAATCACAAACTCGACCTGCCTTGCCGGCTCGGCACTGTGCAGCTCTCCGGCAATCGTCCGCGTCAGCCCGGTCAGGTCTACCGACCTGCGTTCCAGCGGCAGCCGGGCAATGCGGGCAAGATTAAGCAGGTGGTCAATCAGCTCTGCCATACGGCGGGACGCGGCGCGCATCCGGTCGAGGTAGTCGCATCCGGCCGCGTCGAGCTGGGCCGCGTAGTCCTCCTGCAACGTCTGTGCGAAGCCGTTAATCGCGCGCAGCGGCGAGCGCAGGTCGTGCGACACGGAATACGAGAAGGCCTCCAGTTCCTTGTTGGCCACTTCCAGCGCTTCGGTCCGCGCGTGCACGAGTTCCTCGAGGTGGTCGCGATACTTCACCAGCACCGCCTCGGCCCGCCTGCGCTCAGTAATGTCCCGAGAAGCCGCCAGCAGGCGTTCTGCTTTCCCGTCCGGCCCGACCAACGCCGTGACGACCACTTCCCACCACTTGGGCGTACCTTTGTTCGATGGACGGTAGCCCTCGAAGGTTCCAGTGCCCCCTGCTTTGGCCGCGGCGATAACCCCAAGCGCCGCCTCGTGATCCCTGCCCTGCCAGAGGTCCGTCCATGAAGTGTTGAGGACGGTCGACAGGTCATCGATTTCCAGCAGCCGGCGTCCTCCTTCGTTCATGTACAGCAGCCTGCCGTCGAGGCCGAGCACCTTGATGCTGTCGGGACTGGCAGCGAGGATGCGGCGCGTGAATTCCTCGCTTTCGTGCAGCTGGCGCCGGCCCGGAGCGGTCACGACGAGCAAGAGCAGCCCGCCGCCGACGACGAATAGAAGCGTCGCCGCCAGCACGATGAGGTCGGCCCGAAGAAAGGGATCTCGCACTTCCGATACGTCGATCGCGCCACCATGCCGAGGCCGAAGACCTTGACCGGCTCATAGGCAGCCAGCACCGGGGTCCCGCGATAGTCGCGGAGAACGCCGGCGCCGGACCGGCCGATAAGCGCGCGGTACATCGGCTCGCCGCGTTCGTGGCCGAACACCATTGGCGCCGGATGCTTCAGGCTGAATCCGCGATGGGCCAGGAGGTAGACGATGGAATCGCCCTCGCGCCGGGCCACATACAGTTCACCGGTCTGGCCCAGGCCGACCAACTGGTCCTGTGCGGCGCGCAACTGGCCCATCACCGCTTCGAACGCGTCGCCGTGGCCCGCGGGCACCGTGTCGGCAACCGATCGGCTCATCTCGTGTGCGGCCATTGCTTCGATCATGCGCGCCTGCTCCTGGACCATGCCCAGCAGGCGCAGCCCTTGCTGATGGACAGAGACCTTGTAGAGCACGCCGATGCTGACGAGCGCAATGGCGAGTCCGGCTGCCGCCAGCACGGCAATCGACCACAGGGACTGGCGAAGACCGGGTTTCACTTTCGAAGATAGGGGACGGTGGACATCGGGGGCAGCAGCGACCATGCGCTACTCCGCCGCCGTGGGCCGCGCCTCGGCCAGCCCCTCGGCCTTCTGCTTCGACATCCCGGCCCGCACGCACAGCGCGACAAACTCCTCCCGGCCCAGCACCTTGCAGCATTCGTCCAGACCCCACAAACACTGCCTCGGTCCATCGGCAATGCCCATCTCAAGGAACATCGCCAGCGCCGGCACCAGATACTCGATTGCCTTCTCAGCCAGCCCGGCCACTTCCTTGTCGCGGACCGCCGCGCGCGGCGCGGTCATCCTCATCTGCATCGCCCGCACATACGCATTCCCGAGGTTGCTGAGGGCGCTCGCCACGCCCGGTTGATACCCGATTTCGCGGTAAGTCGTCAGCGCTTCCACGCTGTACATAAGCGCCCTCTCGGGTTCGCCCTTGGCGCGGTAGATGCTCCCAATGTTGCCGAGTTGGTTCGCCACGCCCCGCTGATACCCTATTCCGCGGTCTATCACCAAGGCCTCGTCATAGTGCTTGAGTGCTTTGTCGGGTTCGCCCTTGGCGCTGTAGATGAGCCCGATATTGCCGAGATCGTTCGCCACGCCCCGCTCATACCCGATTTCGCGGTCTATTGCCTGCGCTTCCTCGTGGTGCTTGAGCGCCTTGTCGAGCTCACCCTTGGTGCCGTAGATGCTTCCGATTTTGCCGAGTTGGTTCGCCACGCCCCGCGGGTATCCTATTTCGCGGTGTATCGCCAGCGCTTCTTCGTGGTACTTGAGCGCCTTGTCGAACTCGCCCTTGGCGCTGTAGATGAGCCCGATATTGCCGAGATCGTTCGCCGCGCCCGGCTGATACCCGATTTCCCAGTGTATCGCCAAGGCCTCCTCGTAGTACTTGAGCGCCTTGTCGGATTCGGCCTTGGCGCTGTGGATGAGACCGATGTTGCCGAGGGCGTTCGCCACGCCCGGCTGATACCCGATCTTGCGGTATATCGCCAGCGCTTCCTGGTGGCACTCGAGTGCCTTATCGAGTTCGTCCTTGGCGCTGTGGATGAGCGCGATGTTGCCGAGCTGGTTCGCCACACCCGGCCGATACCCGTTTTCGCGCTCCATCGCCAGCGCTTTCTCCAGGTAGGTAAGCGCCTTGTCGAGCTCGCCCTTGGTGCTA
>JAPLUO010000026.1 GCA_026397595.1 Caldifarciminota bacterium | reverse complement strand
AGTTTGCTGCTACAACTGACTTTTCTCCTGCTTTTCGTGCCGAATCTCATCGGCGAGGTGAAACGGCGACAACGTCTCGTTTTCCCCGCGTCAGCTCGGGGTCGCGTGCCCCAGACCCCCGGTTTCCGGCCGGACTTCTAGGTCGAAAGCGAGTGTTTCAATCAACGCAGCGTGTATCAACGCAAACATGCCGATACCTGGTAAGAACGATCGATTCTACGGCGTGAGGCGCGTATCGGACGATCTGGCTCGTTTCCTGGAAGCGTCAAAGGACATTGATCCTTTGTCAGTCCAGGCAGGCGTATGGGCGCTAACGGACCACTACTCTGGTGCAAACGTAAAGAACCATCTTGTTGTCCGAGACCAGCTTGGCAACAGGCGGCACGTGGTATTCGCTGAGCACATCGCGGAAGCGGCGAGTGTTCTTGAGGATCTGGGAATCGGTCACGGTCTATGCCCGACCCTACACCTAGTTCCCTCGTCTCTGAGTCGTTTCTGCGCCCTAATGACCACAGACCCTTCGAGGCAAGAGGACGCAAGGGCGACCCTTCACCAAGATTTGGACGGCAAGCGGGTTGCGATACTGTTTGGGCTGAAGCCCGCGGGAAGCACGAACCAACTGGCAGGATCCGCGAAGTGGCACGGAAAACTGAGCGAGGGGAGATTGAAGATCATGACGAGAGAAGTGACTTTCACGGCCAACGACGAATTGGCCCGCAGCAAGGCGAATCCCAGTATGCTTCTCACTGGTACGGTCAGAGTCAGAGCGCCAACGAGTGAAGCCAAAGGCAAGAAGATAGCGTGGTCTCTCTTCGTGGCTGGGCCCGAATCATCGGGAGGCTGCCCGGGGCATGCAGATCAGCCTGCAGGGTTGTCAATTCCAGCGACACCATCCTACACGGCTTTGGTCCGGCTCGACATAGTTGATGCAACATGGGAAGGATAGCATGGGGAATTCCGGTGACATAACCAAAGACTCTCGGGGGTTCGGGAGCACCTTCCGATTCCAGATTTCAGATTGACGATTACCGATTGGCTAGCCCGATATTCGACCTGTAGGCATTGCAGATTCAGGATTGTGGGTCGAAGCGGCTTCGCCGCGAGTGAGGCGCGGCTGCGCCCAAGGTCATGTTCCGGTGACCGGACTTCGGGGCCACGACGGTTCGGATTCCGAAACCAGTCAACCGCCTTCCGCCCGCCCGTTTGACACGCCCGCCCGCGAATCCGATAGCCAATCCGTGACCGGGAAGCTCCGGTGACGCGGTAGCCGATTCCTGACGCGCGGTCGGTTCGTCCAGGCGCATTCGTTCCGCGTCCGCTTTGGCCTCTAGAGGCAAGGGGAGAGTGGAAAGTGGAGAATGGCAAATGACCAGCACCGACAAGGGGAAAGTAGAAAGGGGAAATGACAAATGACCCGAGCCGAACGGCATTCGGCCACCCCGACTTTGTCATTCTGACTTGGTCCCTGGTCATTTGCCCCGGTAGAAGAGGCAAGTGCAAAGTAGAAAGGGGAAATGACCAGAACGCGACGACACTCGGCCGCCCCGAGTTTTACATTTCCCCTTTCTCCTTTCCTTTCGTTGCCAACCGCCCGGAAACGTATTACAATTAACTGTGGAATCGGCTCCCAGTCCCCGCCGGCACCGCGACCGGCAGTCCGATAGGCGTGCGGCGCCCGAGCCCGGCCGCGTTCACTCTGCGAGCCACCTGCTCCGGCAGGCCCGTGCAGCTTTTTATCGAGAGGACGAGGACGAGGCGCTGGAACTGCTGCTCGATGCGCTGCACCTTGCGCCGACAAATCTCCACGTCCACTATCTGGCCGCGCTCTGCGCCGACCTGCTCTCCGAGGAAGATACGCTGGAGGACGTGTGCGCTCACGCGCTCGAGACTGACTCTCGGCACCCGTACACGATTGCGTGCGAGGCGGTCCGCTATCTCTACCTCGACAATTTCTCCCGGGCCGAGGCCCTGTTCAACCAGGCGCTCGGGCTGCTGCCGGGCGAGCTCGATATCCAGATCGGGCTTGGCATCCTGCACGAGTACTCGGGCGAGGAAGAGAAGGGCGTGGCGGCGTTCCAGCGGGCGCTCTAACTCGACCCGGACAACGTTCGCGCCCGGGTCTCGCTGGGCATCGCCTATGCCATGAGCGGCGAGTATCAGAACGCGCTGGTTGAGTACCTGCGGGCCAAGGCGGTTGACCCGAGCATCGAGAACCCTCACGAACGCCTGGGCCGCGATTACTATCTGGACGGCATGATTGAAGAAGCGGCCAGCGAGTTCAGCCAGGCGATGACCGAAGAGCCGGACGAGCCCGCCGCCTACTTCTACTTGATGGATTGCCTCAACCGGCTGGGGAGGACCGATGACGCCCTGGACAATTATGAAACTATCAGGCAGCGGTTCGGCAACGAGCCGGAACTGACGAGCGGCTTCTACGAGTATTTCCACATGCGGCGCGAGGCCCGTGCCGCTCTCGAAACGCTGGCCAGCCGCAACCCGGATGACGCGGACCTGCGGGTGCGGCTCTCCAACCTGCACCGTGAGGCCGGGCAGTTGGACCAGGCGATCACCGCGGCTGAGGCCGCGAACCGGCTGGACCCGGAAAGCCACGATACATTCGAGCTGTTGGGGTCGCTCTACTTCGAGCGCGGCGAGTATCGACGGGCGATTGATGCGTGCCGCCGGGCAACCCAGCTCAATCCGTACGGCCAGTCGGCCTACATAACCCTGGCCGATTCGCTTCTCTTTCTCGGCCGCGACGACGAGTCACAGGCCGTGGTTGAGGAAATGGAGCGCAACCGCCAGGAAGCCTGGCGGCGGTACCAGGACAAATTCTCGGGCCAGGACCGCGCCGACGCCGGATTCTGACAAGACTTCCGTCAAGTCAGGAATCCACAAGAAAGACTTTACAGGCCCGGCAGGGGGGGTATAATCAAACTCTTGACTGGTGAGGCGGGTGACGGTTTGTCAGGCGGCACAGAGCATCTCAACCTCCGCTAGCTCACTAGGATGACCCCCATTCTATGAGGTAGTCAAAACAGAGCCGTTTGATCTCCACCCCGGCCGTCCCCGCCTCGGTTTTTTGTCTCTCCTGAAAATCTAGCGAGTATCAGCGCCGCACGAAGCGTTGCGCCAGCCGGATTGCGGCAAGCATGGACCCGGATGATGCGATGCCTTTGCCGGCGATGTCGAACGCCACGCCGTGCAATGGCGAGGTGCGGATGTGGCCGAGGCCGAGTGTGAGGTTCACGCCATGGTCCCGGCCGAGGAGTTTGGCCGGGATCATCGCCTGGTCGTGATACATGGCGACGAAGCCGTCATAAGGCAAGTCCGAAGGACGAAGGACGAAGGACGAATTGCGGACCCGCGACAGGACGGAGACTGCGGCGTCGGCGGGTGTGGGGCCGACTGCGTTGATGCCTGCCTTGCGTGCGCGGGCGACACCTTCGGCAATCCGCGCCTCTTCACCAAGACTGAACTCAGCAGCGTGCGGATTGAACGCCATGACGCAGATTCGTGGTCGCGTCACTCCTGAGTCGCGCAGGAACCGGTCAAGCAGTGCAGTCTTCTCAGCCACCGCGGCCGCGGTGATGTGCCGGCTGACGCGGGCCAGCGGCTCGTGGATGGTGACGAACACGACCTTGAACGTCGGGGTCCATGCCAGCATGGCGTGACGTTTCGCCCCCAATCGTTCCGCCAAGAACTCGGTCTGACCCGGCCAGCGGAACCCGGCCATGCGCAAGGCCTCCTTTGAGACCGGTGCGGTAACGAGCGCGGATACGCCGCTCGACTTGAGTTCCTGTATGCCGACTTCGAGGCAGGCGAACGCGGCAGCGCCACAGTTCCGCTGAGCGCGACCCATCTTGAAAGTGCCGAGCCGCTCGGCGACGTCTTCGACACAGGACAAGTCAACTTTGGTTCCGAGTCGTTGCTGCTCGCGCTCGAACACGGCCAATGACCCGAACACCCGGCAGCGCCGGCGCGGCCGGCGGGACAGCGCCTTCAGGACAATCTCCGGCCCGATGCCGGCCGAGTCGCCCATCGTAACGCCGAGAGGAGGGGTTCGGGGGTTCCGGGGTTCGGGGGTTCTGGTTCCGGCACTTGAACCCTTGAACCCTTGAACCCTTGAACCCTTTCTCATTGTTAGTAGTGGCTCAGCGTTCCGCTTCGCCGGGTGTATTTGTCAATCATGGCAAAGACAACCAGGCCGAACACAACCCACACCACGCACAGCACCGCGACGCGCAGGAACGCCGTGCCGACCGAAAACCCCATCTGCTCGCCGGTCAGGAAGTGCCGCGCGGCCAGGATGCCGTAAGTCGTCGGTACCGCGAGCGCGGCCTTCTGCATGAAGACCGGCAGGACCGCGAGCGGGTAGGCAATCGGCGTGATGACCATCAGTATGCTCCCGAGCGCGTCAGAGATGAGCCCGCCCTGTTTGAAGATGAGCGTAGTGCTGGCCATAATCATCCCGATGCCGTAGAGCGCAATGAGCATCAGGCCGATCATCGCCAGCGCGGGCAGCAGTCCGAGCGGGTTGATCTTGATGCTGAATACCGCCAGTATGAAAAGCAGTTGCACGGCAATCATCAGGAACTGGTGCAATATCGAGTGCATCGACATGCCCATCGTGAATATCCAGCGCGGCACCGGCGCGGCGAATACCGCCTCCAGCGTACCATACATCTGCTCTTTGCGCAGGCTGAAGCCCATCGCCCACAGCGCCATGTTCATGAACCCGATGAAGACGTAGCCGATGGTGATGAAGCTGACGATGTCGGTAGTACCGGTAAGCTTCTGCAGGTTCGGGGAGTACCGTCCGCCCACGAGCGCGACGCCGTAGAGCACGTAGGGCAGCAGGTAGACGACCGGGGCAATCAGGCTGCGGAGGAAATCGAGCGGGTAGGTCAGTTCGAGCTTCCACTCCTTGATGTTCTCGGCCCACACTGCATTGGCATAGTGCCGCAACCGACGCCAGAGTGACCAAGTGGTCGAGTGGTCCAGTGATCCAGTGTCGGCCACGTCCGAGTCCTTCACTTGATCACTCGATCTCTTGATCACTAGATCACTTCCCTCTCAATGCATCCCGACTGTTCCGTCCCGGCGGGTCTTGCGCTCGAGCGCGACGAAAGTGAGGTAGCCGCCGACGAGCAATACCGCGTCCATCCCGAGCAGTACGCCCGCAATCTTCCAGATGCCGACGTCGCGCCGGTTAAGCATGATGATGCCGCGGATGGCGACCAGCGCCCAGGTCAGTGGAATCAGCTTGCTGACGAACGCGGTGATGACATTCACCTGCACCGGGTAGCGGATGGGCGAGAACAGAAAGAAGACCCATTCGAGCGTGTGAATCCAGCCGTGGACTTCCTTGATGAGCAGGGTGAACCCGGCAAAGGCGATGGCGAAGCCGTAGAACCCAAGCATCAGCAGGCCGACGAGCAGCAGTACCGGCAGGACCTTGGCGACCGTGAACTGGATGCCGAACGGCAAGAAACTGATGACCGTTGCCTGCAGCACCACGATGCACGTCGTTATCGCGGCCTCGGACAGGTTCTTGCCGATGAGGATGACCAGCGGGTGCGTGGGCGAGGCGATGATGTATTCCATCGTGCCCCAGTAGGTTTCTTCGCGCAGGCTGTTGCCGACGCCCCAGAGCCCGGAGAAGACGAAGTTCGACACCATCGCGCCGATGAGAATGAAGGCCATGTAATTGCCCGAGCCGGTAAGTTGCTGGAACGCCGGGCTTGAGCCCGAGCCGACCAGCGCCTTCCCCTGGAACAGGAACGGAAGGACCCAGAGCACCGGGAAGATTGCCCAGAACACGACGATAATCGGGTAGGAGAAGTAGATGCGAATCGTCTTGACCATCTCGGCCCGGATGACGTACGCGGTCGCGGCGAAGCTCATTGGGCTTCGGGCTTGTGCTCGGCCGTGTCCGCGCCGAGCGACGTGCCGGTCACGTACAGGAACACGTCTTCGAGCGTCGGCTGCTTGATGTCGATACTCAATATCCGGCCGCCCTTGCGCAGGAGCTCGATTGCCTCGGCCAACATCGTCTCGGCCCGCGGC
>JAPLUO010000308.1 GCA_026397595.1 Caldifarciminota bacterium | reverse complement strand
CGGGAATTAGCTGCAGTCTAACAAATACGGCGGGTACCGCCGGTACGCAGCACGGAAAAGAGCTAGTCCAAAGGAGTCTACATCATGGCGATGAAAGGCACAAAGACCGAAAAGAACCTTCTGACTGCGTTTGCCGGCGAGTCGCAGGCGCGCAATCGCTATACCTATTTCGCAAGCCAGGCACGGACGGAAGGACTGATTCAGATATCCCTGATATTCGAGGAGACCGCGAACCAGGAGAAGGAGCACGCGAAACGCTTCTTCGGATTTCTTGAGGGTGGCGAAGCCACGGTACAGGCTTCTTTCCCGGCGGGAAAGATAGGGACGACGGTGGAGAATCTGAAGGCGGCAGCGGCGGGCGAGATGTTCGAATGGGGCACGCTCTATCCCGACTTCGCAAAGGCCGCGGAGCAGGAGGGCTTTGCCGATGTCGCGGTTGTATTCCGCAACATCGCGGTTGCGGAGAAGCAGCACGAGAAACGTTACCGGGACTTGGCCGCGAATATCGAGGCCGGCCGGGTCTTCAAGCGCGAGAAGAAGGTCGTGTGGCGCTGTCTGAACTGCGGCTTTCTGCACGAGGGCACTGAACCGCCGACACAGTGTCCCGCGTGCGCACACCCACAGGCGTACTTTGAACTCCTCGGCGAGAACTGGTAGGAGAGGGCAAGTGGTCCAGTGGTCATGTGGTCCAGTGCTCAAGTGCAGGGCAGAGGGCGGAGGACGGCAACAAAGGAGCAGACCGTGAGTGAGCGGACAGGGTTGGTGACGATGGGCGGTAAGCCGGTCACACTGCTCGGCAACGAGGTGAAGGTCGGAGACTGGGCGCCGGACTTCACCGCGGTCGGCAATGACATGAAGCTGGTGCGGTTGTCTCAGTTCAAGGGCAAGGTGGTTGTCATTGCGGCTGTGCCTTCGTTGGACACGGCGACATGCGACCTTGAGACGCGGCGGTTCAACACCGAGGCGGCGAAGCTGGGGCCGGACGTGGTCATCCTGACCGTGAGCATGGACCTGCCGTTCGCCCAGAAGCGATGGTGCGGGGCTGCGGGCATAGACAAGGTCATCACCGTTTCCGACCACCGCGATGCTTCATTCGGGAACGGCTACGGGGTCCTGCTCAAGGACCTGCGTTTGCTGGCCCGTGCCGTCTTTGTTGTCGACCGGCAGGGCGTTATCCGCTACGTTCAACTCGTGAAAGAAGTCGGGACTGAGCCGGACTACGCGCCGGTGCTGCAGACGGTGAAGGAATTGCAGTAATCTAGGGCCAGGAAAGGGATAATCAATGACGGCAAGACAACAGGTGTATAGTTGCGGTGTGTGCGGACAGATCGTCGCGGTCGTTCACCAGGGCGGGGGCAGGCTGGTGTGCTGCGGCCAGCCGATGATGCTGGCCGGCGAAGAAGCAGCGGGTGCAGCCGAAGCTCGGCCCAAGGTAAGGCAGGAGCCGGTCGCGTCGAAACCGGTCCCGGCCGACGCTCCGTACTGGCAGTGCAGCAAGTGCCACTACGTGCTGCATGCGTCACAGCCGCCGGAGACATGTCCGTCCTGCCACGAGCACTGCCAGTTCGTGGATGTGACGTGCTACATACCGGAGTGCGCGTTCACCGGGCCGGACAACCGTTTGATTGGATAGGGGCCGATAATGTCGATGACAGGCAACCGGACGAATTCAGAAGTCAGATACCAGAAATCAGAAGGCAGAAGTGAGGAACGGAGCGGACAGAGTCAAGAAGGAGTAGGATAGATGGCAAAGCGTATCGAAGTCTACAAGTGCGAGGTTTGCGGGAACATCGTCGAAGTCCTGGATGGCGGGAACGGGCAACTGGTGTGCTGCGGCAAGCCGATGAAGCTGCTGGTCGAGAATGCGACCGACGCGGCGAAAGAGAAGCACGTCCCGGTGATTGAGAAGGTCGCGGGCGGCTACAAGGTGAAGGTCGGCAGCGTGCCGCACCCGATGGAGGAGAAGCACTTCATCGAGTGGATTGAACTCGTTGCCGATGACAAGGCCTACCGGCAGTTCCTGTCACCGGGTCAGGCGCCGGAGGCCTTGTTCTTGGTCGAAGCCAAGAGCGTGTTTGCCCGCGAGTACTGCAACATCCACAGCCTATGGAAGGGGGCGTGAGCATGGTTCCGAAGAAGATGGAAGACGCCTTCAGCGAGCAGACCAAGTTCGAACTGGAGTCAGCCTACATCTACCTGTCGATGGCCGCGTACTTCGACGCCGAGGGATTCGCGGGCATGGGTACGTGGATGCGGGCCCAGGTGCAGGAAGAGGTAACCCACGCGATGCGGTTCTACAAGCACATCGTGGAGCGGGGCGGGCACGTGAAGTTGCACCCGCTCGACGTGCCGCCGCAGGACTGGAAGTCGCCGCTGGCCGCGTTCGAAGCCGCCTACGAGCACGAGAAGTTTATTACCGCCAAGATTGACGGTTTGGTCAAGCTGGCCCTGGCCGAGGGCGACCACGGATCTTCGACGCTGCTGCAGTGGTTTGTTGACGAGCAGGTCGAGGAAGAGGCCAACACGTCCAAGGTGTCGCAGGACCTGAAGCTGGTTGGCAATGACGGCCGCGGCATCCTGATGCTCGACCGCGAGCTGGGCACGCGGACGTTCGTGCTGGCGCCGGAACTGACTGCGCTCTACGCGATGGGCGCGGCGGCCGGGGCATAGGAGACCGCTAGCAGTTAGCAGTAAGGAGTTAGCTGGAGGAATCATGACGGACAGCGCGTTCTCGGCGGTCAAGGTCAGCGAGCACGTCTGGTGGGTCGGGGCGATTGACTGGGGCCTGCGAGATTTCCACGGCTACGCGACCGAGCGCGGCTCGACCTACAACGCCTACCTGGTGATGGGTGAGTACCCGGTGCTGATTGACACGGTCAAGGCACCGTTCCGTGATGAGATGCTGGCCCGGGTCGCCTCGGTCACCGACCCGAAGAACGTGAAGGTGATAGTTTCTCATCACGCGGAGATGGACCACTCCGGGTCTTTGCCGCAGATGATTGACATCATCAAGCCGGACAAGGTCTATGCCTCGCAGATGGGCGTGCAGAACCTCGCGGCCCAGTTGCACCATAACCACCAGATAACCCCGGTGAAGGACGCGGAAACGCTGAAGCTCGGCGGACTGAGCTTCACGTTCCTCGAAACGAGGATGCTCCACTGGCCGGATTCGATGGTCAGCTATCTTGCCGAGGACGAGCTGCTGTTCTCACAGGACGGGTTCGGCATGCACCTGGCGTCAGGCAAGCGGTTCGCGGACGAGACCGACCCCGCGGACATGCGGTTCGAAGGCCGGAAGTACTACGCCAACATCCTGCTGCCGTACTCAGCGCTGGTTCTGAAGCTGCTGGACCGGGTCGGCAAACTGGGCATCAGCATCAAGACGATTGCCCCGGACCATGGACCGATATGGCGGAAAGACCTCGGCACGATTCTCGGCTGGTACGCGAAATGGGCCGAGCAGAAGCCGGAGAATCGGGCGATAATCACCTTCGACACGATGTGGCAGAGCACGGCTCTGATGGCGCGCGTGATTGCCGACGCGATGGCCGAGGCGGGCGCCGACGTCTGCCTGATGCCGTTGCACGGCAACTCGCGCGCGGACGTCATGACCGAACTGCTCTGCGCCGGCGCGCTGCTGGTCGGTTCGCCGACCATCAACAACGGCATGTTCCCGACGGTGGCCGACGTCCTGACCTATGCGAAGGGGCTGAAGCCGAAGAACCTCATCGGCGCCGCGTTCGGCTCGTACGGATGGAGCGGCGAGGCAACCGTCCATATCGAGGAGTATCTCCGTCAGATGAACGTGGAACTGGCCGCGCCAGCACTGCGGTTGAAGTTCGTGCCGGATGAGGTCGCGCTGAGTCAGTGCCGAGAATTCGGCAAGGTCATCGCCGCGAAGCTGACTGAGCGGGTCGGCAGGTGATTGAGCAGGTTGGGGCCGGTGCCCACTGTGAGATTGACCGGGCCCGGGTTGATCTGGCCGCGCTCAACGTGCTTACCTACGGCCTGTATGTCCTCACCGCGCGCGACTGTGACCGGCGAAACGGTTGCATCGTCAACACCGTAGTCCAGGTTGCAGGCGCGCCCTGCCAGGTCTCGGTCTTGTGGCAGGCACCGCAGTCGGTGCCGAACTGGCCGTTGTGCTTGTCGTCTTTCTGGTGGCAGGCCACGCAGGTATGGGGCGTGCCCTTGTAGACGTTGTTG
>JAPLUO010000271.1 GCA_026397595.1 Caldifarciminota bacterium | reverse complement strand
ACGCGGGTCTGCCGTGTTGAACTCGAGGTTCACCACGGTTCCGGGATAGGCGTATTCCATTTCACGCGCTGACTCATCCGACCCGGCCAGTTCCCAGAAGCCTCGACCCGAAGCAATCTGCATTCGACCTTTGTTCAGTGTAATAAACTCGCGCAGCCTTTTCAAGCCCACACCGCCCGGAACGTTGTCGTTGCGCGTCGTGTGCAGCCCGGTCACTGCCCATTGAATGGCCTCGATGGCAGCCACATCTCTGCCGGTTCTTTCCTTCAGACTTCCGGGGATGCCTATCCCTACCTCTGCCACGGTGAAATCAAGCCTGGGCTTGCTCCGGTAATATTGCCCGCAGGCATGTATCCCAAAGCGCGTCCTGGAGTGCATGACTGCGTTCCCGAATATCTCGCATACGCTTTCCATCATCCATTTGCGGAGGGCGGTCGTCATCTTCGGAACGAGGCGACCCTTGAGCACTGCCTCCGCATACTCGGCAAAGGCACGCTGGTCCTTCGGCTCGAACCGCCGATACTCCACGGTCGTCCCGTATTTGTCGGGCCATCGTGTCTGACCGTAGTGGCTGAGAAAACCATTGCGCAGAAGTATCCCGCGGACATCTCGCCCCGACTCCGACTGCAAGTTGGTCAAAGTTACGCTGTTGCCGTGACGCCCGGCCCTGTAGAGGATGGCCCCGAGGGGTGCGCACATGTTGGCATCCAGCCATTCGATACCAGTGAAGTCCACCTCAATGTCCTCGAAGACCACGTCCTCGACCTGGTGAACCAGGAGAGCAAGTCGAGAGAACCCTGTGAAATCGCTGCGGATTTTGTCCTCGAACGAATGGAAGCCGGGCTGGTCTTCCGGCAGAGGGTCCGCCAACAGGACCTTCAAACTTTCACCTTCTTGCGGAAGCCAAAGACCAACGGGGGCAGCAGCGTGGCATAGCCGGTGTCGGTGAATATCTCATCGCCCGGATACCAGCGTTCTGCCGGGTCGAGGATTACGTGTGGGTCAGTCGGGAAGTTCGGGTTGATGGCCATTAGACCAGTTCGCGCTCGAGATACTTTGCTCCGTGTTCCTTGAAAGAGTCCAGCGACGGGAATTGCTTGTCCGCTGCCGCCATCAGACGTGCTTGGTCCTTCTTCCTGAGCACTTCCAAGTCCTCCAGTACCACAAGGCTCCGGAAGGTCATGCCATCCAGCAGGAACTTCTGGCAAGAGATAGCCGCCAGCCTGGCCGTCGATGGGTTGTTGACCCCGAAAAGGTAGACCGGGCGTGGCCGGCTGTTGAAACAATAGTCAACCTCATACTCTTCGTGGTCCGGCAATGGGTAGAACGACTTCTGTGGGCCGAAGCGCACCAGCTTCGTCGTGACAAACTCCTCCAGCATCTCAAAGAAGAGGCTCGCTATTACCTCTCGGCGGAAGTACCGCATGCTCGCGACCTTGGCTATCGTCTGCGCGAATTGCAGCAGTGCCGGGTAGAGCATTCCCGGCTCGACATCCATGAAGATGTTACCATTCTCCACGGCCGCCTGATTCTCGGAAAGAATGCGCCCGAGTATCTCATTCCTCTTGGGCGTGTTCAGGTCGTATGAATACGAGAGTCGCATCAGGGCCATCCCGTGGTCACATAACCGCACGCGGCCGCCGTTCTGCGGTGGTGCTTCGAGGAATTCATCCACCATGTAGCCATCCTCGTAGTACAACGGTAACACGAGTTGAGTGATGTTAGGTCGCCGTGGGACAAACCCTATCCTGTTGTTGAACTGCTCCTTCAGGAGGTCCAGGTAGTTCATGCGCCCTCCTTGCTGGGGCTGCCAGTGAAATCCAGTTGGACGTTCACGGGGAAGTACCTCTCAAAGTCCTTCACGCCGGTCAGTCGGGAGAAGTGTACGACAGCGTCGCGGTCGGAAGAGTATTCGGACGTTACGCGGCTGTGGGCCAGCGGGTCCTGCCCGGCGTTCAGCAGTTCCGCGTCGGCCCGGTGGATGTGATACTCAAAGTGAGGCGACGGCAGGCGAACGCGGTTGATGTCGCCATGTGGCCCGTTGCACCGCAAGAGGGGAATGTCCCGGCCGGACTCCTTCGGCCAGTAATATAGCCCGACCGAGAAGTTCTCGGGGAAATCCCGGTTCTTTCGCAGGAACACAGAGAATACTTCAGACCCGTCTTCCGAGGTAAGCTGCATGTCGTTGCGGAAATGGCCCTGCTCCTCGCCCCAGACCTTCTTCGGCGGGTCCGTAATCACCTTTGGCACTTCTATCAGCCGGTCCAAGTCAGCTTGAGTATACTCGCTCACACTCTCACCTCCACCACCTTCGTCGTATCGTTGCCGAAGATGTCGATGACTTTCACGCAGACCTTGTAGCGGCCCTTGGCCGGGTACTCGTGGCTGACACTGGTCAGTTCCAGCGCACGGCTCTTGCGCGTCCGGTAAGCCTGCCACTCGTTCTCGAAGATGTAGTTGCCGGTCCATGCCTCGCGCTCCCCGCCGTTCTCCGCGACCCGCACTATCTCCTTCTTGCTCTCGAAGTTGAAATCCACGGCCCAATAGTCAATCCAGTCGGTCCACTTCTTGGTGAGCACCTCGCGCGCGACAATGCCCTTCTTGTCCTTGGACACCTTCACGACCTGCCCGCTCTCGACCGTTACCTTAGACCCGCCCGGCTTCAGTTTCTCGGCCACCGCGTCAGCATCATCCTGCCGGTAGAACACGCCAAAGTCCGTGAGTGTCACGGTGACGGCCTTGCCTTTCACCTTCGGCTCGACCTCGACATACGCCACGTCGTAGAACACGACCTGCCCTTTGTCTACGGCCCGCTTGTCAAAGACGTCCTTTGGAATGTACTTCAAGGTCAGGCTTACGCCTTTGGCCTTGGCCTCTTCCATCACGTGTGGCACGAGTCCCATCTCAAACTCGAACCCGAGCACGTCCACCCGCGGCACGCGCAGCTTCCGGCACGCCAGCACAATCTCATTCACCTGAGAGAGCGTCACCGGCGCATCCACCGGCCCGACGACTATCATGGTCCCGGCCCGCTTCCCATGAAACGGCGGCATCTGGAACACTCGCTCGGCCTTGTAGGCCGACAGAATCAGCGTCAGATAGTGCTCTTCCTTCTGCAACGTCAGCGCTTTCTTCTGCTCATCCGGCAGGCTCGGGTCTATCCCGATGAAATACTGCCGCTCGTACTTCCCGAGGTTCAGAATCTCGAACGCCCGATACGGCTTGTTCGCTGCCTTAAGCTCCCGCTGCACGCCTATCAGTCTCTTCCGAGACGTATGAATGGCGAACCTGCCGAGGTCGCAGCCAATCCACTTCCGCCCCAGCTTCTCGGCCACGGCCATCGTCGTCCCCGACCCACAGAAGATGTCCGCCACCAAATCGCCCTCGGCCGATGCAAGCTGCACGATTTCCGCGATGAGACGTTCGTTCTTCTCGGTCGGATATCCAGTGTCGCTGCTGTAGATGGGAATGCCTGACCAGACGGTATCCGCCATTCGCATTTCGGCAGGAGCCCGCCAGTATTGCGGCTTTCCATCATCCGGGTCGGGCCTAATGAACTCGATGGAACACCCGGTATCTCGCCAGTACTGCGCGAGCGTTCGTTCGCCCCCTTCATTGAGGAACCGCTTGTGGTTGGCCACTGCCAGCAAGGCACGCTCCTCTTTCCAGACCCACTGCCCTGTCTTCGGCGTGAAGCCAAACAACTCATAGCGCATTGTCGGCCTGTCGGCTGTACTCCAGAAGTGATGCCAGTGCCCCTCGACGTTGCCCACATCGTGCTTAGCAACCCAGTAAGGCTGGAATCGTGTCTCTGGCCGCTTCGAGAACCACAGCAGCGAATCGTCCCGTACCTGCAAACGTTCGATTGAGTCGAACTGCTGCTGGAGGTTCTTGACCGCCCTCCCTGGGAGTACGATTTCATTGCGGAAGTTGACCGTGCCGAAGACCCCATCCATCAGCGTTCTGACCAGACTGCTTACGTTGGCTCCGACGTGAACGAAAATGGAGCCGTTATCGGACAGCAGACCGAACATCAGGGAGAGTCTCTCGTGTATCATGGTCAGGTACGAATCCGTTCCTCGTCCCCACGTATCGCGGTAGGCAATGTCCTCAATGATGCTCGGCGTCTTCTCTAGTGAATCTCCGTCCCCGACTTCAACGTCCACGGAGAAATCCGCCCCGATGTCAAACGGCGGGTCGATGTAGATGAGTTTGAGGCCGCCGGCGGCTTCGATTTCGTGGCGGAGCGGGCCGTTCTTGAGCGAGGAGAGGACGAGCTTGTTGTCGCCCCAGATGAGCTTGTCCGTCCAGCCCGAGGACTGCCGACCGCGGGCGTCGGAGGCGAATTCCAGTCCGGTCTGAGCCTTCGCGTTTCCCTCTTTAGAATGGACCTCGGCACGCGGTTCGTCGATGTGTTCGATGGACTGGAATGGCAGAACGACGTTGGTGACTTCGCTGGTCTTGCCCTGCCAGACGAGCTCGACCTCGGGCGCGTCCTTGAACAGCAGCAGCTTGTACTTCGCCGGCAGCGGCTCGCCCCGGTCAACGTAGCCTTTGACTATTTCTTTGTCGCGGTCGCTCAACTCCATAGCTGCCTAGAATACCTCCGCGCACAATCAAGTCAAGCTGATGGCCACGCAGACGACTTCCGCTTCGTGGGACTGACCGGCTTCGCACGGTTGTGGGCGAGTTCCGGGGACATAGTATTCAATTATGTGCCCGTCAAGGTCGGGCGAGTTCCGGGGACATAGTATTCAATTATGTGCCCGTCAAGGTCGGGCTGAATCCGACATCCAACGGCAGTAGGATATTGCCGGTTCTGGCCGGTGTCAAGCCGAATGTCGCAGGTAATGTCGCAGGCGATCGACGGCCGCCTGGCCGGGCGGGTATCGGAACCGGGCAAAGGTACTGGCAAAGAACGGAGGAAGGAGCTTGGGAGAGGCATTGCCAAAGAACTTGCCAAAGACCTTAGGAGAGGCTTTGCCAGAGGCCTTGGCAAAGAGCGTGCCAATGAGCTTGGGAGAGACCTTGCCAGAGTCTCTGCCAAGGAGCGGAGGAAAGGCATTACCAGAGACCTCGGCAGAGGCCTCACGAGAGACCTTGCGAGGGAGCGGGGCAAAGACCTTGCCAGAGGCTTGACCAATGAGCTTGGCAGAGGCATTGCCAGAGAGCTTGCCGAAGGCCTTGGCAGAGACTCTGCCAAAGGGCCTGCCAAAGACCTGGGGAGAGCCTCCCCCCCAACGGGGGTGTCATTTCCAAGCAGTAGAGAATAGTGAATTCATAGTTCAGGACTTACACAAGGAACTGAGATTACGCGCTTGATAAGAATCTTTATCATGCGGAACGTATCCCGGGTCAGGATGCATGCGGCCGCAAGGTATTGTATGGCCAGGCTTGGAGGCCGCAATTCTCCCGGGGAGTGGGCGGCCCAGGGGCCGCCCCGGGGGGCAGGGTCTTGCGACGCGGCTGAAGACATGCCAAGACCAACGACGACCGATTCCTCCAGACCGCTCGTGGCGCGGTCTTTCGCAGTCTATTCCCGGTTCAACGCGGCGGCCGTCTTGTCGTGGCGGGTGAAGGAGATGGCGGCGAAGAGGCAGAGGAGCGGTTCGATTGGGGCACGGAAGCGGGCGTCGCCGACCGTGCCGGTCAGGAGCGTGAAGTAGAGGATGGGCAGGAGCAGCCAAAGCAGGCCCCGAGAACGGCGTAGGAACAGGCTCGCGAGTCCGAACCAGATGAGAATGAGGTTGAACAGCGCCGCGAGCGCAAGCACCACGAGTATGAACAGCGGGGCACCGCCTACGCGCACCCGCCACGCGGTGCGGAATGCGTCAACGAATCTGCCCTTGGCCAGCAGGCCGAGCGACGACTGGAGCAGGTTCGCGCTGCCCGGCGCGGGTGAGGAACCGGCGTGGATGAGCAGCGGGCCCGGGCTGATGGGATTCAGGAAGTCGGCAAAGACCCCGAACAGCCAGACCGGAACAGCAAGCGCGGGCTTGCCGAAGAAGTGGGGCCGTGCTACTGCGGCGAGTTTCTGCCACATCGTCGCTTCGTCATTGGTGTCGATAGGGCCGAACTTCGCCGTTGCCTCGGCCATCATCGCGTCGCGCGCCTGCGGGATGGTGATGCCTTTCTGCGCGGCCAGCACGGTTGCGGCGTCGTACAGGTAGATATTGTGCTCGGACGCCGTCGAGATAACGTAGCGGCCGGTCTTGACGCCGTTGCGGATGACCCAGGGCGCGACGACAACCGATGCGGCCGCAAGCAGAACCAGCGGTGCCCCGAGCGGGACGCGGCGGGCAGAGCGCACTGGGGACAGTCCCCGTGCGGGGACAGTCCCCTTCAGAAAGAGGACGTAGGCGGCGATGAGTAGCGGGAAGAAGGTGGCGATAGGCCGCGTAAGGACCAGCAGTCCGGAGCAGACCCCGGCTGCGATAAGGTCGGGAACGCGCCCTGCCAGCCGAAAGCGGTTGAGCAGCAGCAGGCAGACCAGCAGCAGGGGCGCGAACAAGGTTTCGGAAATCAACTTGGATGAGAGGAACGCGAGGTTGGGGCTGAGCGCGACGAGCAGCGCGGCAACCGCAGCCGCCGTTGGCGTAAGCTCAAGCTCAAGCGCAAGCTTCCACGTCAGCCAGACGGTGGCGAGCGAGAGCAGGAGCTGCACAAAGAGCGCAAGAACGAGGAACGATGGACGATGGACGATGAACGATCCGGCAAGCAAGAGAGGGTAGGCGGGCGTGCGGAAGATCTCAGGCCGATACGGCGGGACTGTGTCGCGGGAGAAGGTCCGGTGTTGGGCGAGGTTGCGGGCAAGTGCAACGTACTCGCGACTGTCTCCGATTGAGTCAATCGCTTTGGTGGCGAGCGGGACGCGGGGCAGCAGGATGAACGCCAGCCGGGTCAGGATGGTCAGCAGGAGTGCCGCGGTAAGGAGGGGGGTTGCCTTGCGTCGCAACCCGGAATCGGGAGTCCCGGTTTTGGGGACAGTCGGCGGACGGGTCTTGGGGACAGTCCCCATGCGGGGACAGTCCCCGCTAACTGATTTCATACCACGGTCGCCGCACTCGGTTGCGTACTATCAGGCCGAGTATTATGCCGCTGGCAAACCCGCCGATGTGCGCGAAGTACGCGACGCCGCCGCCAGTGCCCGGAACCGAACTGCAGCCGGACAGGACCTGGAACAGTATCCAGAACCCGAGCAGGAGCGGGGCAGGCAGGTAGATAAGGCGGATGAAGAAGAATATCGGGATCAGGGTCAGGACCCGGGCGCGCGGGAATAAGACAAAGTAGGCGCCCATGATTCCGGAAATCGCGCCGGAAGCGCCGATAGTCGGAATCAGGGAATGGGGCAGCATCACTATCTGAAGAAGGCTGCCGGCGATGCCGGCAAACAGGTAGACTACCAGGTACCAGAAGTGGCCGAACGCATCCTCTACGTTGTCACCGAATATCCAGAGGTAGAGCAGATTGCCGATGATGTGGAAGAAACCGCCGTGCAGGAACATCGAGGTAACGAGGGTCCAGAGGTGGCGGCCGGAGGCGATATCCTGCGGGATCATGCCATAGGTTTGGACCAGCGTGTCGCCGGCTTTGGGGTCCTTGTACTCGGTGAGCGTCTGGTAGACGAACACGCCGACGCAGGCCGCCATCAGGCCCCAGTTGACGTAGGGCCGCTTCTCAGCGCGGATGTCGTCGCGTAGCGGGATCACTTCGGCTTTGAGGACAGTCCCGCACGCGCCCTGCGCGCGGCTTTGGGGACAGTCCCCATGCGGGGACAGTCCCCTTCGACGAGCACGATGGCCAGAGCTGCTATGCTCTTGCGTTTCAGGGCGAGCTGCGTGCCTTCCGTGGTCTTGGCCTGGAGGCCGATGCAATCCGGCGGCACGCCAAGCATGTTGGCGACGCTCGTGCGAATCGCGACCGAATGGGGCACGAGTTTCGGTTGGTCGCAGACGAGGATGCAGTCCGCATTAACGAGCCGGAAGCCTTTGGCTTTGACCCGCTTGTAAGCGCCCTTGAGCATTAGTTCGCTGGGGGCGTCCTTCCACTTCGGATCAGTGTCCGGAAAGAGCGTGCCGATATCCGGCAATGCGAGTGCTCCCAACAAAGCATCGGTCAGGGCGTGGAGCAGGACGTCCGCGTCCGAATGGCCGGCAAGGCCGAGCTTCGACGGGACATGGACGCCGCCGAGCATCAGCCGCCTGCCCGAAACGAGTTCATGGGCATCGAAGCCAAGGCCTACTCGAAAGCCCGAAGTCCGAAGTCCGAATGACGAAGTCCGACGGCCGGGTCTTGCGGGGTGGTGTTGAGGTTTGGGACTCAAGTGGCAAGATTGTAGCGGCCGGGCGCAAGGAATCAAGCGCAGGACGAATTGCCAGTTACCAGTGACCAATTGCCAGTTGCAGGCAAGGACGGGCTGCAGGTTCGCCAATGGAAACTGGTACATGGAAACTGGGAACTGAGGGCGTCCTCGCGCCTCGGTTGACAGTCGCACGCGCCTCTGTATGATTGCCACGTGATTTCAGTGACTGTCAACGGTGAAACCCGGCAGGTCGAGCCGGGGACTCCTGTCGGCCAGGTTTTGGGGACAGTGGGCACTGGGGACAGTCCCCGTGCGGGGACAGTCCCCCAGGGACAGTCCCCTGCGGTCGCGGCCCGGGTTGACGGCAAGCTGGTTGACCTGACTTTCCGCCTCGACCACGACGTCAGGGTCGAGACCGTGACATTCGATTCCGACGAGGGGCGCGAAATCTACTGGCATTCGGCCTCCCACCTGATGGCCCAGGCGGTGAAGCAACTCTATCCTGACGCCAAGGTGACTATCGGCCCGGCAGTCGCCGAGGGCTTCTACTACGACTTCGACGTGGACAAACCTTTCACCGAGGCCGACCTTGCGAAGATCGAAGAGCGGATGGCCGAACTGGCCAAGCAGCGGATCCCCGTGGTGCACAAGCTGCTGCCGCGCCAGGAGGCGATTGAGCGGTTCCGCACCTGTGGCGAGACCTACAAGCTTGAGTTGATTGAAGGCATACCCGACGACACAATCTCGGTGTATGAGCAGGGCGACTTTGTCGACCTGTGCCGGGGTCCGCACATCACCAGCACCGGCAAGATCAAGGCCGTGAAGCTGCTTTCGGTGGCGGGCGCATACTGGCACGCGGACGAGAAGAACCGGATGCTCTCGCGCGTATACGGCGTCGCCTTCCCTTCGAAGGAACTGCTCAAGGCGCACCTCGAAAAGCTGGAGGAGGCAAAGCGCCGGGACCACCGCAAGCTCGGGCCAGCGCTCGACCTGTTCAGCTTTCACGAGGAAGCCGGGGCCGGGCTCGCGTTCTGGCATCCGAAAGGCGCGACCGTCCGCCGCCTGATTCAGCTCTACTGGGAAAAGGAACACCTCGCCGCTGGCTATCAACTGGTACTGACCCCGCATATCGCGCGCGCCGGGCTGTGGAAGACCTCGGGCCACCTCGACTATTACGCTGAGAACATGTACCTCCTGGAGGTCGAGAAAGAGCAATACGTCCTGAAGCCGATGAACTGCCCCGGCCACATGCTCATCTACCGGACCAAGGTCCATTCATATCGCGACCTGCCCCTGCGCATGGGCGAGTGGGGAACAGTCTATCGCCGCGAGCGGTCCGGCGTGCTGCACGGCATGATGCGCGTGCGCGGGTTCACCCTGGACGACGCCCACATCTTCTGCACGCCGGAACAGGTCGAGGACGAAGTCTTCGGCGTGGTGAGTCTCTCGGTCAAGTTGCTTCGGGCGTTCGGGTTCGACAAGTTCAAGGTCGAGCTGTCGGTGCGCGACCCCCTGCACCTGGACAAGTACCTCGGCACCGACGAGCAGTGGACTTTGGGCGAGCAGTCGCTGGTGCGCGCGCTCGAACGCGTCGGCCTGCCATACAAACGGGCCGAGGGCGAAGCCGTCTTCTACGGCCCCAAGATCGACATTAAGCTCCTCGATTCTCTCGGCCGTGAGTGGCAGTGTCCGACCTGCCAGTTCGACTTCAACGAGGGCCCGCGGTTTGACCTGTACTATACGGGGCAGGACGGGCAACACCACCCGGTCTACCTCGTGCATCGCACGATTCTCGGCGGCATCGAACGTTTCATGGGCATACTGGTCGAGCACTACGCGGGTTCGTTCCCGGTGTGGCTCGCGCCGGTCCAGGTACGCGTGATGTCGGTTACCGACGCCGAAACCGGCTACGCCCAGGCAATCGGGCAGAAAATGCAGGCCGCAGGGTTAAGGGTTGAAATCGACCTGAAGTCTGATAAGATTAACCTCAAAGTAAGTGAAGCTGAACGCCAGAAGATTCCATTCATGCTCGTAGTGGGTGGCCGCGAGGCCGAACAGGGCACTGTGTCGGTTCGCCGGCACGGCAAGGGCAATCTCGGCGTGGTTTCCATCGACGCAGCGCTCGCCCAAATCAAGGAGGAAGACAACGTACCCGGGTAGAGTCCCACGTGACGGTTTCAAAGACAGGCCCAGAGTAAACGAGCAGATACGCGTACCGTATGTCAAAGTCATCGGACCGGACAAGAAACTCATCGGCATCCTGCCGACTCGCGACGCCGTCGGGCTGGCGCGAAGGCAGGGGCTCGACCTCGTCATGCTCGTCCCGACCGAAGAGCCGCCGGTCTGCGGCATCGTGGACTTCGGCAAGTACCTCTACGAGCAGAAGGTCAGGATGCGCGAATCCAAGAAGAAGCAGCACGCGACCGAGGTCAGGGAAATGCGCATGAAGATGAAAATCGGACCCGGCGACTATGAGGTCAAGATTCGGAAGATGCGCGAGTTCCTTGCCGACAAAGACCGTATCCGCATCACGCTGTTCGTGCGCGGCCGCGAAATCGTCCACGCCGACCTCGGCATGAAGCTGATGGACAAGCTCAGCCGGGATTTGGCAGACGTCGCCCGTATTGAATCGCCTCCCCGACTTCAGACCGAAGGAAGAAAATCAATCCAGATGATGTTGGTGCCAAAATGAAACAGAAAACCAAATCCCTCAGTTCGCTCAAGAAGCGCATCAAGCGCAGCGCCGGTGGCAAGTTCATCCATCGCGGCTGCGGCATCAGCCACAACAACGCATCCAAGAGCAAGCGGAGAAAGCGCGGCTTGCACGTGCCGGCAGTGTGCGAGGGCAGGCTGGGCGAGCGGATGAGCGAGCTTGTTCCCTACAAGTAAGGAGATAAGATGCCGAGAGTGAAGAACGGACCCGCCACCAAGCAGCGCCGCAAGAAGTGGCTGCACGACGCCAAAGGTTACTGGGGCGGCCGGTCGCGGCTGTTCCGGACCGCGCACCAGGCGGTCATCCACGCCGGCGTCAGCGCGTACAAGGAACGCAGGCGCAAGAAGCGCACGTTCCGCTCGCTGGCAATCATCCGGCTGGGCGCCGCGCTCAAACCACTTGAGATGAGCTACTCGAAGTTCATCCACGGTCTGAATATCACCGGAATCACCATGGACCGGTTCGTCCTGTCCGAGATGGCGATTCACCAGCCGGAGGACTTCGCCCAGGTCGTCGCACTGGCGAGGGAAGCGCTGGCCAAAGAGGCAGCGTCCAGGGCCAAGGTCAAGGCCGAAGCCGAAGCCTAGTCCGGCACCGTTCGATTGCGCGGGCGCGTCTTTGACGCGCCCGCTGCTGCGTACGCCCCGACCGTGCACGAACCCGGCTTTTGACTTCCGGTCCGTCGGACAGTATCATTTGGCGGTGAAGATACTCCAGCGCTACGCGCTGAGGCAATTCGTTCCGCCGTTCTTCCTCGCGATTCTCGTTCTGACATTCGTGTTGCTGATGGACCGGCTGTTCCTCCTCGCCGACATGCTGGTGCGCAAGGGCGTGGCGGTCGCGACCGTGTCGGAAGTCATGGTGTTGTCCCTTCCATTTGTGGTTCAGATTTGCGCGCCGCTCGGCACCTTGATCGCGGGGGTGATTTCGTTCGGCCGGATGGCGCAGGATAACGAAATCCGGGTCATCCGGGCGGCCGGTATCAGGATTGCGCGGCTGTTCACGCCGGTAGCGCTTGCCTGCCTGGTGCTGCTGGCGACAATGGTCGGGTTCAACGGTTACATCGTGCCCGAGTCCCAGCACCGGGTGCGGAATCTGCTCACCGACGTGGCGCGGAAGAAGCCGGCGATGCGCGTGCGCGAGGGCGTGTTCATGGACGACTTTCCCGGGTACATGATATACATCGGCTCGATGGACGAGCGGCACTCGACCGTGCGGAACGTGGCGATATTCGAGACCGGAGCGAGCAAGGGTACGCCCGGGTTCGTGACCGCGCCGCGCGGAGACATTTCGTACACTGCGGATGACGGGTACATGGTGATGACCTTGTTTGACGGCGAGATGCACGAGTTGGTCGACACCGACACCTACCGGCGCCTGTTATTCAAGCGGCACGTCATCAACGTCGCCATGGACGATGAACTGGTTCGGCGTGACCGGGAGTACCGCAGCGATGAGGAGATGATGCTGCCGCAACTAGCGGCCACGATGAAGCAGCTCGACAAGGACGCCGGTAACCTCAGGCGCCAGGCGGCCGCGGCCGGGAAGAAGGCCAAGGTCAGCGAGCCGGACAGGCTGAAGTACGACGAACTGCAGTCCCGAGTCAAGTACAAGAACCTTGAGGTCTCACGCTACGACGTCGAATTGCAGAAGCGGCTGTCGCTCGCGTTCTCCGCGTTCTTCTTTCTCTTGTTCGGCGCGCCGGTCGGCCTGCTCCTGAGGCGGGGAGGGGTCGGTACCGGTTTCATCATCGGGCTCGTCTTCTTCGCCGTCTACTACGTCCTGTTGCTGGCCGGCGAGAACATGGCCGAGTCAGGCAAGCTGTCGCCGTTCGTCGGGATGTGGTTGCCGAACATCATCCTTGTGTTGCCGGTTACCGAGTTGTTCCTGCGGGCATTCTATGAGAAGTCGGTGCTGCGCCTTGTGGGCCTCAGGATATGAAGATCCTCGACCGGCACCTGCTCAAGGAGTTGGTGAAGTTCGCCCTCATCGCGGTCACGAGCGTGGTCGTCATCTACCTGCTGATCGACCTGTTCGAAGAGCTGAGCTACTTCACCGGCCGCAAGACCGGCCTGGGGATAATCCTGTTCTACTACTTCTACAGCCTGCCGGCCGCGATCAGCCTGCTTTACCCAGTGAGCATGGTGCTGGCGGTGTTCATGGTCTATGGCCAGTTGACGCGCAATCGGGAGCTGCATGCGCTCGAGAGCGCCGGAGTATCCCTGCTGCGGTTGTTCGCGCCGGCCATCGGCCTGGGCCTTGCTTCGATAGTAATCTACCTGGGAGCTAACGAACTAATTACGATTCCCTTCAATGCCCGGCTCACCGACCTGCGCCGGCAGAAGATTGAGAGACGTCAGACCAGCGACGTGCAGAAACGGCAGAACC
>JAPLUO010000304.1:3045-3694 GCA_026397595.1 Caldifarciminota bacterium | reverse complement strand
GGTCCTGAAGACCGTCGTCAAGTGCCACCCGCGGCGACGCAATGCTCGGGCTCGGGTCGGGACTCAATCTGTGTTCATCTGCGTTCATCTGTGGTTCCATTGGATTTGGTTGCGGCCTTCGAGGCCGCGCTATGGTTCCATTGGATTTGGTTGCGGCCTTCGAGGCCGCGCTATGAAATCTGTGTAATCTGTGGATTCCTCACTCCGGGCGGGAGACGACGTTGAGGACCAGCCCTACCATGATGAAGTTCAGGAGCAGCGAGGAGCCGCCGTAGCTCAAGAACGGTAGGGCGATGCCGGTGATGGGCAGGAGCCCGAGCAGCATGCCGATATTAACGAACATCTGATACCCGATGATTGCCGCGAATCCGACGCAGAGCAGCGAGCCGGTCGAGTCATCGGATTGGCGTGCGGCTAGTAGCATGCGGCTAAGGAGCCAGAAGAAGAGGCCGAGCACGACCAGGCAGCCGAGCAGTCCGGACTCCTCGCCGATTGAGGAGAAGACGAAGTCGGTGTGGCGGTTGGGCAGGAACCCGAGCCGTTTCTGGGTGCCGAGGAGGAAACCTTTTCCGATGAGCCGGCCGGAGCCGATGGCAATCTGGGACTGGATTGCGTTCCAACTGATGCCGTGCGGGTCGAACCAGGGCGC
>JAPLUO010000304.1:0-3038 GCA_026397595.1 Caldifarciminota bacterium | reverse complement strand
CGGGAGCGCTGGTAGCCTTTGAGCGAGGCGAGCACGACTGGCGAGAGCAGGCCGAACGCAGCGCTGACCGCAAGGCCGATGAGCGCTCGGCTCACGCGGGACCGGGCAAACAGCAGGATTGCCAGCAGCACGAAGAAGGGGATCCATGTGTAGAGGGAGAACCCGGCGGCGAATGAGAGGGCAGGCATGAACAGCAGCAGGATGTGCAGGGGTTTCATGCCTTGCCAGTAGAGCATGGTGGCAAGCAGGGCAGCGAAGATGATGGCGGTGGAGAGGTCGGGCTCAACCAGTATCAGCAGGGCCGGAACAATGGTGATGAGCAACGGCGCGGCAAGGTCGCGGAATCCAAACCGAATGCTGCGCTTGACGCTCAGGTGTTTCGCGAGCATGAGGACGGTGGCGAGTTTGGCGAATTCGGAAGGCTGGATGTTGACCGGGCCGAGCACGAACCAGCGGTGGGAGCCAGGGCCGGTGCCGGCGAAGAGGACGGCGATGAGCATCAGCGCGGCCAGCCCGTAGAGCGGCTCGGCCAGGCCGTACAGGATGCGCCGGGGCAGGAAGAACACGGCGGCCGCGGCGCCGATGGCCACCGGCAGGAAGGTGAACTGCCGGAAGAAGTAGTACTTGCCGCCCGAGGAGTAGATGGCAAGCAGCCCGAGGCACGCGAGCAACAGGGTCGCGACCACGAGCCACGGGTCGAAACGTTTCATCTGGGAAATAGTGAATAGTGAATTGGTGAAGGGGAAAGGAGAAAGTAGAAATGGCGAAGTCCCGACTTGGGATTTTCCACTTTCCACTTTGCCTTCACCATTCTCTATTCACCATTCCTGGTGTCCGACTTTGCTGCGGAAGTGTCGGGCGTGGCCGGCTTTCCCGGTTCTGGTTCGTCGGGTGAGAAGTAAGCCTGGATAAGCTGGCCGGCGATGGGCGCTGACACAACGCCGCCGTGGCCGGCGTTCTCGACCAGCACGGCAAAGACGACTTCAGGAGTGTTCGACGGAGCATAGCCGACAAACCAGGCGTGGTCGGGCTTGGGCGGGTTCTGGGCCGTGCCGGTCTTGCCGGCGATGCTGATTTCCTTTATCCGCGCGCCGGTTCCGGTCCCCAACTCGACGACACGCTCCAGCCCGAGCTTTACCACTTCGATGTCCTGCTGCCGCATCGGCAGTTGACGGATTTCGGGAATGGTCGTGTGGATAGTGCGCCCGGCCGAATCCACCCGGGCCACAAGATAGGGGCGCACCGCGCGACCGCCGCTGGCGATGGCTCCGTAGAGCACGGCCATCTGCAGCGGCGTCGCGGTAACTTCGCCCTGGCCGATGGCGAAGTTCAGGACCGACCCGGCACCCCACTTGTTCTTGCCGTAGCGCTCGTCGAGCCACTCACGTGTGGGGATATTGCCGGGCTTCTCGCCAGGCATGTCGATGCCGGTCAGGCAGCCGAGTCCTACTTCCCGGGCATAGGTGGTCAGGCTGTCGAGCCCGAGCCGGAGCCCGGCCTGGTAGAAGTACGTATTGCAGGACTGGGCAATGGCGCCGACCAGGTCGAGGCTGCCATGAACGGCAGAGCATTTGAAGATGCGGTTGCCATATTTGAACGAGCCGGTGCACGGCTGAAATCGCGTGTCCCGGGTAAGCGCGCCCTGCCGAAGCGCTCCCAGCGCAACGACCGGTTTCATCGTGCTGCCCGGCGGGTAGCCGGAAGTCAACGCCCGGTTGAAGAAGGGCTTTGACGGATTGGAGATGAGCGAGTCCCACGTCGCGGCGTCGATCGGCGCCATGAAGATGTTGGGGTCGAAGTCGGGCTTGGAGACAAGGCAGACGATGGCGCCGGTTCGTGTTTCCATCCCTACCACTGCCGCCCGGGGATAGGGGGTCAGGAGTTCGCACGCAAGTCTCTGAATCCGGTCGTCAATCGTCATAACCAGGTCCCGGCCGGGTATCTCGGGTTCCGGGCGCTTCTCCCGCAGCGGGCCGATTTCCTGCCCGCGGGCGTCGACCTCTGCGTACTCAGATCCGTCGCGGCCGCGCAGCATTGATTCGTACTGTGCCTCGATGCCGGCCCGGCCGACGAAGTCCAGGGGGCGCAGGGCGGTGTCGCGGCGGACTTCATCTTCGCTTACTTCGCCGATGTGGCCGAGCACATGGCAGTAGCGGTTGGCAGCCGGGTAGTTGCGCACCGGGTCAACGCGGACGTGGACGCCAGGCAGGCGGAAGTTGTCCTCTTCGACGCGGGCGACTTCTTCAATCGTCACGTCACGCTTGACGTTGACCGGAGAGGTGAACATCGCCACAGGTTTGAGTTGCTGCCGCATGTCCGGTTCGGAGACGTCGAGAAGTCGGGCGAGCAGGGGCAGGGTCGAATCGGCAAGTTCGGTCGGGATTACCGAGACAGTGAACGAAGGTCGCGTGTCGGCTATCAGCACGCCGTTGCGGTCGAAGATGCGGCCGCGCGGAGCCGGGAGCACCAGTTTGCGGATGCGGTTGCGGTCGCTTAGGCGCGAGTTGCGGGGACCCTGCACGACCTGGAGATGGACGAGACGGATAGTCAGGATGCCAAGCAGGACCAGGAGGACCTGCGTCAGCCGGGTCAGGCGGGCTGCCATCCGGGGTAAAGGAAGCGGGCCAGGCCCAGCTCGACTAGTGGGGCCAGGGCCATGGTCAGTACGGATGAGACCAGCAATGGCGCAAGGCCCGGTAGGCCCGGGCCGAAGAGCGCGAGTGCGGTCCATTTGAGCGTAAGCGCCATCAGTACGAAGAGGAGAGTGGCCCAGCGCGCCCGGTAGAACAGGGTTCGCAGCGCGGCTACGCCGTAGCCGGTTGCAGCGAGGGCGAACAGGCTGGTGCCGGCGAAGGCCGGGTTGGTCATGTCGAGGCAGAGCCCGGCAAAGGCCCCTGCCACGGCGGACGTGAGCCGGGTTTCGTGCAGCGAAATCGCAATCAGCCCGAGCAGGATGAGGTCAGGCCACCACGGGTTGACGCTGGCCTGGACAAGGAAGAGCAGGTAAAGCAGCAGGAACGCGACAAAGGTTCTCATTG
>JAPLUO010000158.1 GCA_026397595.1 Caldifarciminota bacterium | reverse complement strand
TTCGCGCCGCATTTCCGGCGTCTCGCGCGCGGTCAGTATCATGCCCGTGTAAGGTACGGCCAGCCGCAGCACCGCAATCACCTTCTTGAAGTCCTCGTCCGAGACGAAGTGCGACCGGTCCAACTCCACGTTCGAGGCAACGTTAATGCGGGGGAAGCTGATAGTGTGGGGCCCGACTCCGAACCGCTCTTCAAGGTGAATCGTGTGCGCCAACAGCCCCATCACCTCGAACCGCCAATCGTACAGGCCGAACAAGGCACCGATGCCGACGTCGTCCAACCCGCCCTGCTGCGCGCGGTCGAGCCCGAACAACCGCCAAAGGTAATCGCCCTTGCGCGTATTCCGGGGATGGACCCTGGCGTAGGTCTCGTGGTGATAAGTCTCCTGGAATACCTGGAACGTGCCGATGCCGGCTTCCTTCATCTTCCGGTAGCCGTCCACGTCGAGCGGCGCGGCATTGATGTTCACGCGGCGGATTTCACCCCTGCCCGACTTGGTCGCGTAGGCGATACTGACGATTCGCGCCATCTCCTCGGCCGAGTAGTCAGGATGCTCGCCCCAGACGAGAATCAGCCGCTTGTGTCCCTGTCCTTCGAGCGCGACCAGTTCTGACCGGAACTCGTCGTCGGACAAGGTCTTGCGCACGACGTCACGGTTGGAACTCTTGAACCCGCAATAGGCGCAGTTGTTAATGCACTTGTCCCCGACGTAAAGCGGCGCGAACAGAACGATGCGGTTGCCGTAGACATCGTTCTTCAGCTTCCGGGCCGCGGCAAAAACCTCCTGCCACAGGGCCGGGTCCTGAATGGCAAGCAACGACGCGGTCTCGTCGGGCGCGAGCCGCTGCTTAGAGAGCGACTTCGCGAGCACTTCCCGCACGCGCGCCGGGTCCGGCCGTGCCGCATCCAGCGTCTCCTCTATGCGACCGTCATCGATGAAGTCCGCCGTCTTATCCTCAGTTGCGACGTTCACCCGGCCTCCTTCCCGTCCTCGTTTTGAGCTTTGGCTTCTCCGGCTGCCACTCTGTCCTGATTCTGCGTTCTAGCTTCTAGCTTCTGGCTTCTGACTTCGTCCGCTGTCTCGACCCCGTTCTTCCTCCTCAACGCCGCCTTCACGCTCACGCCCGGAATCGCGCCCAGCTTCCCGGTCAGCGCGCCGATGTCGTCGTTCGAGCCGTCGACGATGACGGCGATGACAGATAGGTTGCGTTCCTTGTAAGGAATGCCCATGCGGCCGACGAGGATCCGGGCGTATTGACTCAGTATGTCGTTCACTCGGGGCGCGGTGTCGAGCCGGTTCTCGACGAACACGGCGACAACGCCCAGCCGGTGCTTATAGACAGCATCTGACTCATTCATGGTCGATCCTTCTAAGTTAGGAGTTAGCTGTTAGGGGTTAGGAGTTCCCGGACCGCGACTGCTACCTGCTAACTCCTAACTGCTAACTAATTCTCAGATGAAGCGTTCCCTCAAGACTCAGGCCTGACAAGTTAGTAGTTAGCGGTCAGGAGTTAGGAACCTGAAACGCCAACTGCTAACTGCTCACTCCTACCTGCTAACTGGTCTCAGAGGCCCTGGTCCGGGAAATGGCTTCGATTCTGATTCCTCCGGGCCGGCAAAGCCTGCCCGTCAGACGCAGAAATGTTAATATGAAAAGCCCTATGAGTCAACGGCCGCGGCCGACTGAACTCCAGCCCGAGCGTCCGGCCAATCAAACTCACAGGAGCACTCCTCCGGGAGCTCGAAGAACTCGTACGGGTCTCTCAGTTCATCGAAAGCGACGATGCGCATCGGTCAGAGGAGGCGCTCGGCAACAGCGGGCGCCGGCCCGCTCTCCTCTTCGTCCTCCAATGGGTCAGGAGTTGGCTTGATTGGGCTGCACTGCAGGCTATAATCTGACGTGGATACAGCACGTTCCGTGATCCCGGACCATGTACTCAAGCTCTTCTGGGATGCGGACAAGTCCGGCATCGACATCGAAAAGCACTCTCGGTACATCATCTGCCGCGTGCTCGACTTCGGCGACACGCCCGAGGTCCGCTGGCTTCTTGACACGTACGGCGAGGAAGCCGTCCGGCGCGTGGTTGCCTCCAACCCGCCGCTGCACCCAAAGACCGCCAACTACTGGCGGAAACGGTTCGGCCTGGCGGCCGATGACGTCCCGGCCGACCGCGTGGCGGAGAAGCCCAATGTTTGACAACGTACTGCCGCCCGAGTCGCTTGGGTTGCTGCGCGACCTGAACGGCGAACTTGAGCTACACGGCTTCTATCTTGCGGGCGGCACCGGCCTTGCGCTCCAACTCGGGCACCGTGTTTCCGAAGACCTCGACTTCTTCAGTGCGGCCGAATTCGACCCGGCCCTCCTGGCCAGGCACTTGGAGGACAGGCCCGGCTACTCCGAAACGCTCGTCAGCAAGGGCACGCTCTACTGCCGGATAGCCGGGGTCAAACTCTCGTTCCTGCACTACCCGGTGCCGCTCAAGCAACCGACCGTTGAGTATCTCTCAGCTAGAGTTGCCGACTGGCGCGACATCCTGGCCGAGAAGTTCAAGACCGTGTCACAGCGCGGCCGTCGGCGCGACTTCTACGACATCTATGCCTGCCTCACGCTGAAGAAGCTCTCGGTCGCGGAAGCTGTCGCCGCTCTCAAAGACCGGTTTGCCGGAACCGGCATCAGCTACCAGCACGTGCTCAAGAACCTGACGTGGTTCGTCGACGCCGAAACAGAACCGGAGCCGCGCCTCCTGATGCCGGCTGACTGGTCGACGGTGAAACGCTTCTTCGACGCCCGCGCCGCCGAATTCGCCCGCTACCTATCCTGACCGCGTCAACGCCGGAACCGCGACCGCCGAAGGCAAGCTGGTCGTCACGGACCGAAGTTCGCCATTCGATTAGAAGGGGCGCGGTTTCCCGCGCCCCTTGCCGAGCTGATTTCGACTAGCGTCAGTCGGACTTCACCATCTCCCGCGTGGTCGAGAAGTTGCCCGCGTCAAGCCGCAGAAGGTACACCCCCGCGCTCAGTCGGTGCAAGTCGAGTTGGGTCGAGCCGACGCGCCTTCCGGCGAATTCGTGCTGAGCGACCAGCTTGCCCGATATGTCGTATATGCGGACACACGCATTGCCCGCAGCCGGCAGGATGTACCGAAGCGTTCCATACTCGCCGGTCAACGGACTGGGCGAGACCGCGATGCCGGGTCGGCCATCAGCAGTCGCATCGCCTTCTGGTCCGTCAAAGGTCGGCACGTAGACCGACCACTCGTTGCTGTACGAAGAGTAGTAGCTGCCGTTACGCGCCCTGACGCGGTAGTAATATGTGTAGCCGCCGGTCAGATTGTTGTCCGCATGGCTTGTTGTGTTGGGAATCTTCGCCGCAATCTGCGCGTACGTCCCGCCAGAGCCGCGTTTCCGTTCCAGTTTGAAGCTGTCTTCGTTGTCCGAGTTGTCGCGCCAAGTCAGCGTGACGTTCTTGCCCGAGCGCGAACCCGAGAGGTTGCTCGGCGCGGTCGGCGCGCGGTCATAGATGTACTTGATGCCATCTTTGTCGGGTGTCTCGAGCGACCGCTTCTTCGTCTCCCCGCGCTTCGAGTAGGCGTACATCGTCATGTTGCTGTCGCTTTTCGTGGTGAGGTCATTCAGCAGGAGGCTGTGACCCATCTCATGCGTCGCGATGTTCTGGACGTCCATCTTGCCAGCCTGACCGGTTGTTGACCACTGGAAGTAGGTGTTGAACACGATGTCGTTCTCAAAGATGACCTTCGACGGCGTGTAGGCCCACCACTGGTTGTAGGCTATCGTGGTGGTGTCCGGAGACAGATTCCGCTTGTACATCACGTTGTACCCGTCCTGAACCGGCGCCGTCTTGGTGGTCGAGCCTGCGTAGTTGAACCTGAAGCGTGAACCGGCACCGTCCCAAGCCGCATCAGCGCTCTGAATCGCCGAACTCCAGTCAGACAACGTGCTGTTGATGTAGTAGGAACAACTGGCCGGAATCCGCTTGAGACCGCTGTACGAGTAGCTGTAATAGCTATCAACGCCACCAGTCTTGCCCTGCCAGCCACCAACGAGCGAGTAGATGCCCGGTTCGGTGGTGTGGGCAAGGTGTAGTGTAGCCTGTTCACCAACCTCGAACCTCGGCATGTCCTCAACCACCATGCCAATCTCACCGACCTCGCCACCAGGAACTCGGACGATTACCTCGACGCCGCAAGAATGCGTGACGTCCTTCTGGCAGTCGGTCACAAAGATGGTCGCGTCGGTGTAGATAGCGGAATGGTCCTGGTTCCAATGACTGGCGGTCTTCACGACCGAGCCGGCTACGATGAGGTCAGACTGGGCCACGATGTCGGATTGCGACATCTGCATCATCAGCGCCGGTGCTGCCGTCCAGACTGCAAGGCAGAGCAGCGCGATTGCGGTCACGTTTCTTGTACGGGTCATTACTTCCTCCTTTGCGGTCTTATGACTTGCTTGACTTCGGTCACCTGCCGATTCGGCAGGTCAACTGCGGCAACGATGACTGTCAGGCTGTCGCCCAGCTTGGCGGCCGCATCCATACCCAGCAGCGTTGGGATGAGAGAATCGGTTCGCTCTAACTCACGTCTCAAGTGCCCGGCCAACATGGACGCTTCGATTGCAGTGCTTAGGTCAAGTTCCACGAATTGGTAGCGGATTTCAGCCAGTCCGGAATCGTCCGTCGCCCGGACTGTCAGCGCCACATCGCGGTATGTGGTGGGGTTCGCTGGGGTCACTGTGACGGTGAGTATCGGCTTGTGGTCTGTTGACCTCGTCACCGTCTGCCCGGGCTTGCGTGGCGCGCAAGCCACGGCCAGACACGACGCAGCGACCAGCACGAGATACGCAGCCTTGCCGGGTTTGGTTGCCGTCCGAGTCATGTAGCCTCTCCCTTCAACCTCTGGCACCACAGAGGGCAGCCTGTTCAATCGGCTCGGTGCAGCCGGATGGGGCACTGACTCGCGACTTGTACCGGAGTCTGGTTTGACGTGCATCATCGGGACAGAGATGTGCAACAAACGTGCCAGAGACGGGCGGCGCCGCTGTTTCAGAGGCATAGGTCGGGTTGAGCAGGCTGAGGTCGGGCGTAGTGGCCCGTTTGTGTAGCGTGGACGCAACGGTCAGTGTTGCGGGGATGCAACAGGCCGCGAGCGCGGAGGGCAAGCTGGTCGTGACCGACTGAACTACCCAGGACGAAAGGCAGGGGCGCGGTTTCCCGCGCCCCACCGTGCCGCTTTGGCGTGCCAGTCTACTCCAGCCTCACAACCTTCTTGAGCGACCTTTCCTCGCCAGCTTCAAGGGAGCAGAAGTACACGCCTTTGCCGACGCGCACGCCGCGGTCGTCCATTCCGTTCCAGACAACCCGCTGCAGCCCTTTCTGCCCAAGGCCGTCCCGCAGAGTACGCACGACCGCCCCGCTTGAGCTGAGAATGCGCAGCTTGACAGAACCATCCCGAGGAAGTGCGTAGCTAATCGACGTGTACCGTCTGAAGGGATTTGGCGATGCCCCGTCCAACCCGAAGCTATAACGTCCCAGTGTGCTCGATGCCTCTTCACGAACCGCCGTAGGGGTCGTGGCGAATGAGAATCTAGCATTGCACTCCGTCTCGCCGGCGGCGTTCTTGGCAACGACGTACCAGTGGTATGTCTGATCGGGACTGCCGAAGTATGAAGTGGACACGTCGCTTACGTTCTCTTTGTACTCCGGCGGGTCACTGGTTCCCCAGTAGACGTCGTAGCTCGTGGCACCCGACGACGACTCCCAACTCAGCGTACCCGAAGTTGGCTGATCCTGCGCACCGTCCTCGGGCGAGATGAGGCTGAACGGCTCAGGCGGAACGGCGCCATGCGCACCGTAGACCCAGACCTGGGTTCCGGACCACAGCAGGTCATCCGTTGAAGGTGTCCGGCACACAACGGTAACCCAGTTTGAGGGTGAGTCCCAATTGAAGTGTTGACCACCAATGTCCACCCACGTCTCGAAGTACCAGTGGTCGGAAGGGATGGGGTCAGAAGGAACCCACACCGGGTAGTTGTCGACCGTGAAGGCCGCGTATGAGGAACCTCCGGTGCCGCGGCCGCGAATTGTCCAGTAGACCTGGACAGAATCGGCACCTTCAAAGCCCGTGAGGTCTATGTACCAGTACTTGATGTAGCCATTCCCGGCTTGGAGATCAAGGCACCAGCCGTAGCCCGGCAGGTTGTACTTGGATGAGTACTCGGTATCGTAGGCACCGTTGGTCCCGTTGGGGTTGTCGCCTTGGAACAATGTCTCACCTGTGTTCTGTGACATCCACACGCGCTGGCTCCAGTCGTCCAAAGGGCCCAGCACCGACTTTGGAGTCAGAACAGCTACCCCGGGTGAGGGAGTCGGCAGCGCCCCACAGCCCGAGTTCCCGGCCGGCAGGTAACCGTGGAACCCGTCGCCTCGGTTGACCGGACCGGCAGTCGCCAGCGTCGCAGCCAGCGTGATGACCATGACTGTCTTAAGCATAGTACCTCCTCGTCTGACACTCCCGTGCACCAGAGAACGTCAGCTTTCCGTTTTCGGCTTGGTGCTGCCGGATGAAGCACGGACTCACGACAATTGCCGGAGTCTGGTCTGACATACATCATCGAATCGAGAGAGGCAGCAAACGTGCCAGAAGCCGCTGGCGTAGCAACTTCAAGGAGTTAAGCCAGGTGTTGCAGTCTGCTGGCGGGCACAAAGCCGAGTTTGTGTTGCGCAGACGCAACGGTGCCTGTTGCGTCGACGCAACAGGACGCGAGTCCAGAGGGCAGGGTCTTCGTGACTTGACTGAGCTACCCGTCTGAACCGGAGGGGCGCGGCTCCCCGCGCCCCTTCCACCCCTGATTACGACTTGCGTCAGTCGGTCTTTACCATTTTCCTCGTAGCCGTGTACTCGCCAGCCTCCAACCGGCAGAAGTACGTCCCGGCGGGCAGCCGCGATGCCGACACACCGCTCACATCCCATCTGGCCATGTATCGGCCCGGCTTCTGCCTGCCCCGCACCAGCATCGTCACCGCGCGACCAGCCGAGTTGTAGATCCTCAGCGCAACGTCGCACTCTTGGGGTAGAGTGTAGCGAATCGCGGTCTGCCTGCCGAATGGATTGGGCGCGTTCTGGTTCAGTCGGAACGCCAGTGGAGAAGCCGCCTGACCGACCTCCTCGGCGACCCCGAGCGGTGCATATGGCTGATGCCAGAAGCCAAGCATGGCCCGGTACTGACCCGCCGTTAGCACGCCCGAAGCCGTCTGCTGTCCGATGCTCAGACCTACCGTGTAGCTGCTCCCGCGCAGCCACCCATTGCCTCCGCCATCCAAGACCATTGACCTCACCTCGTACGGCTGCCCGAGGCAAACGTATGTCAAGGCCGCCAGAGTTAGAACTGCGCGGTGCATTTGCTACTCCTTCGTCCTGGACGGGCTACCTGACTCCGAGGGTCCCCCGTCACTGCGTTTGTCCAAGTCATGGCTGACACCCATTGAAGCCGGGTAGCCGTACGCAGCCGGATAGAGCAGCTTGCCTCGCTCGAAGTTGCCGCTGCCCTTGTCTTCTTCGACCGGCCTGCGGAGCTTGCGCATCACGGGGTCGTCTCTATCCGCCAGCACGATGTAGCTGACCTCCCGGCCGGCCTCGCCATAGGCTGTGAAGGCCGTGTGGTCCGGGTTCCATTCATATCCGACGCCAAACGGCCTTCCCACCGGTGTCAGCGTGACCGTCGCCTCCTGCTCTTTGGTTAGTGCTGCGAAGTAGGAAGGCATCTCCACTGTCCCGCTGCCGTCGTCACCCAGCGACACCGTGCCTCGGTAAAGACACAGGTTCTCGGGCGACTCCACGAAGTTGTGACGCAGCGTCTTGTTCAGCGGGTCCTGCGGATGGTCAATCAGGAACGAACCTGAGCCCTTGGAAAGCGTACCTGTCACATGCACATTCCCGTCGAAGTAGCCAGCGTAGTCGCCGCCTCCGGATCTCTTGGCGTATACGGCATACACTGCACCACTATTATCATGTCCGGCCTGCGACCAGAGGCCGTATGTCGGTCCGGATCCTGTCGAGGAATTCTGGGCACTAACCTGGATGCCCAAGGCTCCCCCTGAACTCGACCCAAACGCAACCCCTGTTGCTTGAAGTCCCACTGCATCGCTCGATCCGGCCCTCACGTCGCCCGTGAATGAACCACCTGTGGCTTTGCCACCGTACCCGTTCCATACATAGTAATTCGCGCCAACTCTGTCTCCAGTTCCCGTCCCACCAACGAAGGCTGATGTTGCACGGACGGAGCCACTTCCGCTATTCAGGATGGTGTCAACCTGTCCATACAGAGTTCCAGATGAACTCCTATCCAGCTTCACCGCTAGGGCGAGGTCTGCACTCGTGCTGGACCATGATTCGCCTATGTGGTTATGCGCCGGCACAGGAAGCTCATTGTAGTGGTAGCCGTTGAGTTTGTCAGCGTCTATGTTTCTTGAAGAGTTGCTGATCTTGCTCTGTGCTATGTCGGCACTCGCGGAAATGTCGGCATTGACAATCGTGCCGTCGGTTATCATCGCGCTGGTGACCGAGTTGGTCTGGCCGGTACGCACGAAGCCGGTCGTGTCCTTGCCCTGCAGTTTCTTGGCATTCCAGAGCGCAGTCGTGTCCTTGCCCAACAGTAGGTGGGAGTTGCCGGCGACCCGCGCGCTATCCGAAGCCGGCGCGGCGCGGGCATAGTCCGCGGTGTCCGAGAACGGGGCCTTGAACCCTGCCGCAACGTCGGCCCTGATCACCGTGCCGTCGAGTATCTTGGCGGAGGTCGCCGCGCCGTCTTTCAGGTCGGCGGTGTTCACCGTCGTGTCCCGGATCATCGCGCCGGTGACCGAGTTGGGCTGGCCTGTGCGCACGAAGCCGGTCGTGTCCTTACCCTGCAGTTTGTAGCTGTTGGCCGAGATGCGCGCGCTGTCCACAGCTGGCCCAACCCGCGCGTAGTCGGCAGTGTCCGAGAACGGGGCCTTGAAACTAGTGACGACGTCCGTCCTCGTAATCGTGCCATCAACAATCATCGCCGAGGTTATCGAATTGGCCTGTCCTTCGTTGACGTAGCGCCCGTCGAGGCCCGTAACGTCGAGCCCGCCGACCCTTATTGAACCACCAGCACTGTCAGCGTACTGGGAAGGTGGGGCCGTTCGGGCGTACTCAGCCGTATCGCTCTTCGAGCTCCGGTACGCGTATCCGACACTTGTCATCTCGACCTTCGGGAAGACCGTGCTCGCGAACGTTACCTGCAAGGAACATGGCGCTCCCACACGGAAAATGCTCTCCGGGACAGCGACAACTTGACCCAAGCTCACGCTGAACAGACCACCGGTCGTCCGGCACGTCTGGTTTTCCTCCCACTTCACGTTTTCACGGTAGATTCTGAAGGTCATCTGCCATTCAGAGTCGGGCACTGGATTGCCGCTGACATCGGTCACATACCCCTGCAGATTCATGATGAGGGGCACGCCGTCACTCTCCTTGACGACGTGTACCGTACCTAGTCCCGGCACCACGACTCTCGACGCGGACGCTCGGTCCGCAGGCAGCGCCCAGACGGTACACACCGCCAACACTGCCACTAGCATAGTCTTGAGCATCTAGCTCCTCCTAGTTACGAATCGCACCCGCGCACCGCGGATGGGCCACCGTTTGACTCCGGCATGGTGCTGCCGGATGAGGCACGGACTCACGACCATGCCGGAGTCTGGTTTGACGTGCATCATCGAACCGTGCCAGAGCAGCAACTGTGCCAGGTGGTGGGCGCTGCTACTTCAGATGGTTAAGCTGTGTGAGGCGGTCCGCCGTCGGACACAAGGGCCTGTTTGTGTGGCGTGGGCGCAACGGATAGTGTTGCGGGGATGCAACAAGTAGAGAGCAAAGGGAGATTCCTCCACTATGGTCGGAATGGACGTGATGGAAAGGGTCGGAGTGACGAAGCGGAATCGGTCGTCAGCGGAAAGCGGTTGGCTGTTAGCTGTTGGCTGCCTTGACGCCAAGGCGTTCCAGCGTGCGGTATAGCGTGGTTCGGTCTATGTCGAGGATTCGAGCGGCTTCGGTCATGTTGCCTTGGCAGTCGGCCAGCACTCTGAGGATGTGCTTTCGCTCAAACTCGTCGCGGGCTGTCTTGAGCGACTGGCCGTTCGATGCTGACTGCTCGGGGCTACCTTCTGTAACTATGAGGGGCCTGATATCCCGTGCCGAGAGCGTCTGTTGAGGGAGAAGGACGACCAGCCGCTGGATGACGTTGGCGAACTCGCGGACGTTGCCAGGCCAGGGCTGCTCCGCGAGAAGGCCCATAGCGTCATCTGTCATCGCCTTCAGTGGGACGCCATGCTCGGCGCAGTACTTGCGAAGAAAGTGCTCTGCCAAGGCAGGAATGTCTTCCTTCCTCTCGCGAAGTGGCGGGACCTTGAGGGTAACGACATCCAGGCGGTAGTACAGGTCCTCACGGAAACGCTTCGCCTTGATTTCCTCTTCCAGGTTCTTGTTCGTGGCTGCGAACGTGCGCACGTCCACCTTGAGCGTCTTTGTGCCGCCGACTCGCTCGAACTCGCCTTCCTGCAGGAAGCGAAGCAGCTTGGCCTGAACATGAAAGTCCATGTCGCCAATCTCGTCAAGTAATACCGTGCCCTTGTCTGCCAGTTCCAGCTTGCCCGGCTTCTGGGCGACCGCGCCGGTGAATGCGCCTTTCTCGTGGCCGAATAGCTCGCTCTCGATGAGGTCGTGCGGAATGGCGGCGCAGTTGATGCGTACGAACGGCCCGGAAGCCACCGGGCTCTTCTGATGGACTGCGTGAGCGGCCAATTCCTTGCCTGTGCCGCTCTCGCCGAGAATCAGGACGCTGGCCTTTGACGGCGCGACGCGGTCAATCATCTCATACAGCCGTTGCATCGGGGCCGACGTCCCGACCATCTGGTAGCGGCCGAGAGTCTCGGCCCGCAGGGTTTCGACCTCCCTGCGCAGCGCATCCTGTGCGAGCGCGTTCTTGATGACCAGGGCCACGCGGTTGGGGTCGGGCGGCTTCTCGATGAAGTCATATGCACCGCCCTTGGTCGCTTCCACGGCCAGCTTGATGGTCCCGAATCCCGAGACCATCACGACCGGCAGGGCAGGCCTGCGCTTCCTTATCTCTTCGAGCACCTTGAGCCCGTCGAAGTCCGGCAACTGAAAGTCGAGCAGGACCAGGCTCAAGTCATTCTCGTCCACGCGCTGGAGCGCTTCGGTTCCATCAGCCGCTGACACCACTTCGTAGCCCTGCTCGGTCAACATCTCGCCCAGCAGTGCTCGGACCTTTACGTCGTCATCAACAACAAGGATGCGCTGTCTCACCGCCATTGGCTATGCACTTCCCGTTCCAGCGACGGGCAGTTCGACGGTCACGGTAGTCCCTGTGCCTTCTTTGCTGTCAATCCTGATTGTGCCCTTGTGGTCATCGATGATGCGCTTGGTGAGCGCCATGCCGAGGCCGGTCCCACCCGCCTTGAGCGTGAAGTACGGCTCGAAGACTTTCGCCAGGTAGCGTTCCGGAATGCCCTTGCCGGTATCCGTAACGCTTACCGCCACCCTCTTTTCCCCAACGATGTACCATGTACGGATGGTGACAACTCCCGAACCGACGATTGCCGAGACTGCGTTCTCGATGATGTTGGAGCAGGCCACACCCATCTGGTCGTGGTCGAGTGCCACAGAAGGCAAGTCTTCTGCCATGTCGTACATGAGATCGACACCCGGAGGCTTTACGCCTTCGAACTTGCCTGCGCACTGACGGACGACTTCGTTGAGGTCGGTCGGCGCTAGCTTCGGTGGCTCAAGCTTGGTCAGGCGCATGAATCCGTCTGCCATCTTCTTCAGGCGGTCGATGTCCTCCTTCATGCTATCGACGTAGCGCTGCGAATCCGGCCCGGCGGCCTTCTCGACCCGCTGCAGGGTCAGGCTGATTGCGGTCAGTGGGTTCTTGATGTCGTGAGCCAGTTTCTGGGCTACCGGCGCCCAAGATGTCACGCGCTTCATATACTCGACCGCAGAGATGTCCTCAAGCGTCAGCAGGGTGCCTGTCTTCACGGACGTTGCCCGCGCGAGGATTGTTTGTCCGGTCGGCAGCGATAGCGGCAGTTCGCGCGGCGCGGATCCGTCACGCGCCGGGTTGCCGAGTGGAGCGAGTGCTCCCGTGAGCGGGGCGTCTTGGGTCGCACCGGTGGCTTGGAGCAGTTCGCGGCCCTTCGAGTTGGCGCGCCGAATGCGCCCGCGCCGGTCGAGCTCGACGACGCCGGCCTGCCCGGTCAAGCCGCGGATTACCGCGCGCATGTCGCGGGTCTGGCTGTGGCGAAGGCCGACGAACGTGATGATGAACAGGAGCAGGAAGCCGCCTGCCCCGACGAGCAGAATGGTCACGCTTACCTGCCGGCGTAACAAGGGCAGCCGGTTGAACTCATATAGACGCCAGACGTACTTGCCTCCTTCGGTGTACGTGACCAGCAGTCGTTGCCGTCCGTTATGATTGACTGTCGCCATGCCGTCCGTCAGACGTGATGCCTCGTGTGCCAGCAGATTCAGGTCCGCGTCGAGTAGGAACGAACCGTCGGAAGTTGTGGCCACGGCCAACTCCGCGCGGCCCGACGCCGTGAAACTGCCGCGACGAATCTCTGTCGCGCCTTCGGCGTTCAGTGGCCGCTTGCGTAGGACCCGGAGCGAATGGTCGTAGACGGTCAGCGTGTCGTCGGTGGCTGCTGTGACAATCAGCGAATCGCCGAACGTCACCGCCCCGCGGCCATACTGACCAAGTTGCGCAGCGGCCCTGGTTGTTCCAGTCAGCGGGTCCAGGACGAAGACGCTGTCCGGTTCCGCGTTCTCCACCGGGCTACCTTGCTCGTGGACGAGCAGCCAATCCCTGAACGACGTAATCCGCGCATGCTGAGGGAATCGGCCAATCTCGCGCTGCCACAGAGACGAGCCATCGTGACGAAGACAGAAGACGTAACTATGGTCGTCGTCACTGCCCGGGACCTCGTGCCCGTTTCCGGGAGCCACCGAGCCGAACATGATCTCGACTGCGCCGTCGCCATCGACATCCCGCAGAACCAGTCCTTCGGGATTCGGTCCGGTCTCAAAGAACCAGAGTCGATGCCCGGTCTTGAGGTCAAAGGCCGCGACCCCGCGCGGCCACCGAGCGAAACCGGCGCGTACGAGAACTACCAACTCGGCTGCTCCGTCGCCATCCAAGTCCTGCAGGGCTATCTCGCCGACCGATCCGTCCCAGAAGTCGCCCGGCCGCGGCGTGGGGATCGTAAAGCAGAAGACTTCGCGGCCGTGCCACAACGGCCACAGGAACAGAGAATCGTTCCTGGTACGCGGTACCCACATCAGCGTCTCGTTGACCGCAAATGGCGGCCCCGCTCGTCGAGTGTCGGCTGTGAACCTGCGCGAGGCCGAAGCCACCAGCAACTGCTGGTCGCGACCGACCACATAGTTGTCACTCTCGTAGGCCAACAACTCGTCGGACGAATCTCCGTTCAGGTCGATGGGCGTCATGCTCGGTGAAAAGAACTCCCAGAGCAGCCGTGCCTCTGCCGGGAGTTGTACGGCTGACGCCGCAGTTGCGCACAGCGCGAGCGTTGCCGCCAGAACTGCACGTCGCATCTCAGGCGAATTGTAGCCGGTGAGGCCGACCAGTCAAGCCCAGGGCAGACTGGAGTTTCCCCAGAATTTCCGGGGCGCCAGCAGGGTCAGAGCGAGAAGGACAATTGCGGTGTGTTGCCGGCCGGCAGTTTCGTTGGCGGTCCGTGCCCAATTCTGAAGAGAATCCGGAACAACCCGTCCGCCAAGGCATAGAACCGGAACTCCGGCACCTCGAAGAACCGCCGCACTTTCGCCAGCACCTTGCGCATCAAGATGCTTAGCTCAAACCGCGTCCCCAAGACCACCGCCAGGAAGTAGAACGCCGCCATCAACAACGCTGCCATGTTCTGTAAACCAACGTAGCTGCGCACCCGGACATCTTCAAGGTGGTAGCTCGACTTCAGAAACCGATAGCTCTCTTCAATCTTCCACCGCGTCAGGTAGATCTCCAATACCGCCCGTAACGCCTTTACCTCAACATCGGTCAATAGCAGCATCGGCTTCTCGCCAAACCCTTTTACCACCACCAGCGTCAACCACTCCTCACGCTGCGGCAGCCGCACCCGCCGACAACCGATCCGCACCCGATGCCGCTTCCGAGTCCCCTCATCCTCGGTCACAATCTCCACTACTTCCCGGCACCGCATCCCCCGGGCCATCGCCATTGAGTTCCGCACCCGGCCTCGCTCATCCTTGAGGTTTCGATCCCCTCTCAGCCGTACGACAAAACGACAGGAACGCGAAAGCAGCCCTTCTAACAGGCGTCCGCGGTCACCACCGCGGTCAATCGCCCAGATACCCCGCCCCTCACTCGCCACTCGCACGCGATCAATCGCCGCGAGTATCTGCGTGTTCTCACTCTCGAAATCAACCGCGTCCTGCGAGTAAAGGTCCAGCAGCAACGGCGTCAGACGGTCACCCCGGACATCGGCCCCGACCACACCCAGGAGCCAGTAACCCTTGGTCAACTCACCTTGAGCGCTGCCGTCACGCACCGTCGTCAAGTACTCCATCTTCCGGGCATACTGCTTGGCGATGTCCGAAATGTCAATGGCCAGCACCGTGTCGTGTTTAACCCAGGACGCGCCATCGTGGATGAGCGTAGTGGTAACCGATTCGGCGACCGCTTGGGCTCGGACGTTACGGGACAAACGTGTCTCGGTCTTGCTGAGAGCAATCGCTTCCTGAAGACTGCGGGCGATGTTGGACAGCTTGATGTCTTTGGCGGCCAGGATACCAAACAGCATCTGGCCGATGAACTTCTGTAGCGGTCGCTTCAGCCCGGCCGAGAGCTTGGCGCTGAACCGTGCAACCTGGTCGCGG
>JAPLUO010000130.1 GCA_026397595.1 Caldifarciminota bacterium | reverse complement strand
CTGACTCAGGGAATTCGGGGGACGCGAGGAGAATCCTGCGGTCGAGGCTGGACGCGATTGCAGAGGAACTTCGAGGAGAGGAAGGAGGAATGAGGAGAGAGGAATGAGGATCGAAGTCGGCATCCCTTCCATCCTCCATCCTCCGCCCTCGTCCAAGCCCCTTTGAGCGGACTGATTCTAAGCGGCAGGCTGAAGGAACACGATTCCTGGCAGGTGGTGTGCGGCGAGCAGGGTCTTGTGGTTGTGCCGGTTGTCCGCGGAGCGCAGTAGTGGGGTCGGTACAGCAGTTGGAACAGAGGCATGCTCGGCGCGGCATGACAAGATGGTCGAGTTGATCGAGCGGATGATGACAGCAGACGGCTTACGGCTAACAGCTTACGGCCCGACGAGAATAGGATATGTATCGCCAAAGCTGCACGTGAAGAAGAGGAAGTCGGAGGTTGAATCCACAGATTACACCGATTTAAGGAAGATTTCTCTGGTCGTGCCCGGAACCCCGACCCTAATCTGTGTCAATCTGTGGAATCCGTGGACGAGACTTCATGTCCGGGACACAAAGAATCGGTGTGAATCTGTGAAATCTGTGGATGATATTCCGGGTTTGCGCGTTCGAGCTTGACACCGGGACTAGCGCTGCTAGAACTTTCGGTACGTATGAGAAGCAGACTGCGCTGGTCGGGCTTGTTGGTCACAGCCTGCCTTGTGGGTGCGGTCGGGTGCGGGTCGGTGGTGAGACCGGCCGGCGGGACCGGGAGTGCGGACATGGTGGTGCGGGATTTCTGCCGGAAGTTCGGCCGGCAGCAGGGGCTCGGCATACTGAGCCTGTTCGCGGACAGCGCCCGGTTCGACCTCGAGGGTCTGGGCGTCAGCTTTGTCGGTCGGGAGGGGCTCGCGCGGCTGGCCGACTATGCGTTGGCCGCGCACTCACGATTGGCGGTACGGGATTTCGAAGTCAGGCAGGACACGGTCCGGTGTCGACTTGAGGAGACCAATAGCTGGCTTGGGCTGCTCGGAGCGAAGCATGCCTCTTACGACGGCTGGTTCCTGGTGTCAGGGACGAAGATTCTGCAGGCGCGCATCGGCCTGACGCCGGAGAGCAGCGACGAACTGGGCGGCAGGCTGGCGGGTTTCGTGGTGTGGCTCTCGACCGAAGATCCCAAGGTTCTGCAGCGGCTATTCCCCGGGGGTAGACCCGCGTATGACAGCGGGGTCGTGTCGGAGTTACTCGCACGGTTGCGGCAGTGGCGGTCGCGGTCACGGTAGGACGCACGCCTCCGAGAATCGGAATTGAACCACAAAGACACCAAGACACCAAGCATACAAGGACATTTCCGGCCGCATCCGACTTTGTGGCTTTGTGTCTTGGTGGTAAACTCCTAACTCGGTTTTCGGGCCCCTTATTGACTTTGACCCTTGGCAACCTACAATTCCGTGATGAAAGTCGGCATCCCCAGAGCCCTGTTGTATTACCGGTACGGCCGGTTTTGGGAGAAGTTCCTCACCGGTCTCGGCGCTGAGGTCGTGGTCAGCCGCCGGACCGACAAGGTCCTGCTGCAGAATGGCCTCGGCCATGTTTCGAGCGAGGTCTGCCTCCCGATAAAGATAATGGCCGGGCACCTGGAAGAGCTGGCTGGGCAGGTTGATGCGATCTTTCTGCCCCGGCTGCTCTGGCTCGAGGACAAGCTGTATGCGTGCCCGAAGATGATTGGCATCGTGGACATCGCCCGGATGATGTTTGATGGCCGTGTCCCGATTGTGGCCCCGAAGATCCAGGGCAGCCTGTGGCTTCCGCACTTCCGTGCCGGAATGGAACTGTGCCACGACCCGGTAAGGGTGGTGCGCGCCCTGGCCCGGGCCGGCCGGTTCCTGCCCGTCCATGACCGGGTCCCGGATTTCCCGGCAGGCGAGAAGCGGGTCGCCTTGATTGGCCACTTCTACAACCTCGAGGACGATTTCATATCGCGGCCGATGGTTGACACCTTCACCGAACATGGCTACCGAATCTGCACCAAGGACGAACTACCGGGGAGCGTGCTGCGCAGCCGGCAGGGCTTTGCCCGCAAGATTCGCTGGGTGTACGAACGCGAGTTGTATAACGCGTTCCGGTTCCTTGTCGACAAGGTCAGCGGTGTCTGCGTGATTGTCTCGATGGGGTGCGGGCCGGACTCGCTCGTGGCCGAGTTCATGCGCGAGGAGGCGCAGCAGCAGGACGTCCCGTTCCTGCAACTGGTGATTGACGAGCACAGCGGCACGGCCGGAATCGTGACCCGGGTCGAGGCATTTCTCGAATTGGCTGAGCGGAGGCGGGCTGCGCCGAGAGCCGCCTGATTCGTCCGTCCGCCCATGAAAGCATCGTTTCCCAATCTCGGTTATGACACTTACGCGCTGAAGACATTCATGGAGGACCTCGGGGCAGAGGTGATTCTGGCCCCGCCCAACTCCCGCAGGACAATCGAACTCGGGGCGATGCACTCACCGGAGCTGATATGCATGCCATACAAGATAACCCTCGGCAACATGCTGGAGGCGCTGGAACTCGGAGCGGACACACTGTTCATGGCCGCGGGCGCGCGCAAGTGCCGGTTCGGGTACTACCATTATCTGCACGAGCGAGCGTTGAAGAGCCTGGGCAAGGAGTGCCGGTTCATCCCCGTGACCCAGTATTCACCTCTCGAGTTCGTCTTCAAGGTGATGCCCGACATATTCGGTGTGTCGCCGCTGCGGGTTGTGCGGGCGGTCGCGAAGATGCTCACCAAGAGCCGCCTGACCCAGGAGTTTCGCCAGTACCTGAACCGGAAGCGGGCAGTTGACTTTGACGGGGCGGAGAGCGTGAAGCCGAAGGCGCTGGCGGTCATCGAGCGGGCGCACACGCTGGGACAGATTGAAGCGGCACGCGACGAAGTCAAGCAGTTGTTCAACCTGAACGGGACCGAGCCGCAAGTCCGGCTGGGACTGGTGGGCGAAATCTACTTCATGATTGAGCAGTTCGCCAGCCAGGAGATTGAGAAGGAACTGGGAAGGATGGGCGCCGAGGTCGTGTTTGAGCGGAGCCTGTACCGGCACATCCGGCACCTGTTGTTCTCGGACCCGGCGTTCGTGCGCTCGGCCAGGCTGGCGCACCGGTATCTTGAGGAGTCACCCGGCGGCGAGGCGATACGCACGGTGGGCGAGGCGGTCTACTTCCAGCAGCAGGGTCTGGATGGCATCGTGCACATCTTCCCGTTCACCTGCATGCCTGAGAACATCGCGCTTGAGGCCCTGCAGAAGCTGTCCGAGGAGACCGGCCTGCCGGTCTTGTCACTTTCTTTTGATGAGCACACGTCGCGGACCGGGCTGCTTACCCGGCTGGAGGCGTTTGTGGACCTGGTAAAGAGGAGAAAGCTTGGTCGAAGGCTACATCGGAATTGACGTCGGCTCGATTTCAACCAAGGGCGTGGTCGTCGACCGCGAGTTCAACGTGCTGGCCAGCCGGTATCTGCGAACCATGGGCAACCCGATCGACTCCATCCGCCGGCTGCTGGCCGAACTGGGCGCTCAGGTCGGCTCGGGCGTAAAGGTACTCGGGGCGGGCACAACGGGCTCGGCGCGCAGGCTGGCCGGCGTGATGGTTCAGGCCGACATCGTTAAGAACGAGATTATCACCCACGCGGTTGCCGCCAGTCACTTCCATCCCGAGGTCAGGACCGTCATCGAAATCGGCGGGCAGGACTCAAAGATTATCATCCTGCGCGACGCCATCCCGGTTGACTTCGCAATGAACACGGTCTGCGCCGCCGGGACCGGCAGCTTTCTTGACCATCAGGCGACCAGGCTCGGGATACCCATCGAGGAGTTTGGCACGCGGGCGCTGCAGGCGAAGAACCGCGTGAACATCGCGGGCCGGTGCACGGTCTTTGCTGAGAGCGACATGATTCACAAGGCCCAGCTCGGCATGTCCACCGAAGACATCGTGGCCGGGCTGTGCGACGCCATTGTCCGGAACTACATGAACACGGTGGCCAAGGGCAAGGGGATTCACCCGCTGATACTGTTTCAAGGCGGGGTTGCGGCTAACGTCGGGGTGCGCAAGGCGTTCGAGCTGATGCTCGGGCACGAGGTCGTTGTGCCTGAGCATTTCCTGGTCATGGGAGCGATCGGAGCCGCGATTGTCGCCTCAGAGGAGACCGACGGCAAGGCAACGCGGTTCGCCGGTTTCGAAACCGCTGACACGGCGTTCGAGACCCGGGCATTTGAGTGCGAGGGCTGCCCGAACCGCTGCGAGGTGATTGAGACCCTGCGGGAGCTGAAAGTGATAGACCGGTATGGCGACCGGTGCGGGAAGTGGTCGAAGCTCTAGGAAATAGTGAATAGTGAGTAGTGAATGGGGAAAAGGGAAACGGGACGGAACGGAATGCGGAGGCACAGGATGAGTTGCCTGGCTGTGCTGGCGCTGCTGGCGTGCGCGCAGCCAAAGGAGGTTACGATGGCAAGACAACCGGCGGTCGCAGGGCAGTTCTACCCGGGCGACGCGAAGACCCTGACCACGATGGTTGACTCGATGCTGGCCGCGGCCGAGGTGCCCGCGGTTTCGGGCAGACTGGTCGGGATCCAAGTACCGCATGCGGGCTATCCTTTCTCCGGCCCGACCGCTGCCCACGCCTTCAAGTTGCTGCAGGCTTGGGGACAGTCCCCAGGGCCCGGGTCAGACATCGGGGACTGTCCTCCTTCGGTCGTGATGCTGGGCACCAGCCATCACGTCATGCTGGACAAGGCCGCGGTGTATGCCCGCGGGTCGTGGCACACGCCGCTGGGTGACGTGGCAATTGACGAACCGCTGGCCAAGGCGATTCTGGCGCAGGACAAGTTCCTTGCCGATATGCCCGAGGCGCACGCGCGGGAACACTCGATCGAGGTCGAGGTGCCGTTCCTGCAGCGGGTGCTGGGCAGCTTCAAGATTGTCCCGATCATGCTGCTCCAGCCGACCTTTGAGCAGTGCGAGCGGGTTGGCAAGGCCATAGCCAAGGCGGCCAAAGGAAAAAAGGTCTTGCTGCTCGCTTCGTCCGACCTGTATCACGGGGACTCTTACGAGGACGCCAACCGAATCGACGGCGTCACGGTCGGGTTGATGGCCAAGTTTGACCCGAAGGCATTCCATGCGGCGCTGGAGCGGGACGAGGCCCAGGCGTGCGGGGGAAATGCGATTACCGCCATGATGGTTGCCGCCCGCGAGCTGGGCGCGGACGCTGCGGTCGTGCTGGCGCAGACCAACTCGAACGACGTAACGGGCGAGCGGGGAGGGTACTGCGTTGGATACAGCGTGGTCGCATTCCTCGCATCCGGACAGAACAAAGAGGAGTCGTCTGACCTGACCGAGACGGAACAGAAGAGCCTGCTCCGGATTGCTCGCAGCACGCTGGAAAGCCACATCCGTTCCGGCAAGGTCCCGGAGGCGAAGCCGCTGACGCCGAAGCTGGGCGAGAAACGCGGGGCATTTGTGACTCTGCACGAGCACGGCGAGCTGCGCGGGTGCATCGGGTATGTTGAAGCGGTAAAGCCGCTGTACCAAGCAGTGAGCGATATGGCCGTCGCCGCCTCGACCGAGGACCCGCGGTTTCCCCCGGTGCAGGTCGACGAACTGGACAGCATCGAGATTGAGATAACTGTCCTGAGCCCGCTGCGGCCCCTGCCGAGTCCGGATTCGGTTATCGTGGGCAAGCACGGCCTGGTCATCCGTAAGGGGTTTCGTTCCGGCCTGCTCCTGCCGCAGGTGCCGGTCGAACAGGGCTGGAACCGCGAGCAGTTCCTCATGCATACCTGCCTGAAGGCAGGACTGCCGCCGAACTCCTACAAAGACAAGGACGCGCAGCTCTCCTGCTTCACCGGACAGGTCTTCGGCGAGAAAGAACTGGGGCGTCAGCAGTAGTCGCCGGCTCAGGTGCCGGCCGACTCGCGCGGGTCGGTTCGAACGGCCCGAGGCCGGTGACGTCCACAATCGAAACAAACACGCGCGACAGCGTCTGTTCTAACTGGACACTGGTCACTCGCGTCAGCGGCTACCGCTGCAGCACGATGCGCGCAGTCGCGTGCCCTCCTGCAAAGTCGCAGCGGACGAAATAGGCACCTGAGGCTAAGTCTGAAGTGGAAAGGGGAAATGGCGAAGTCGAGACCGGATGGGAGAGAACCATTCGGCCTTGGCTGTCGTAGATGCGGAGTACGGGGGAGAGGGACAAAGGGATAGGGGGAGAAAGGGAGACAGTGACGGAACCGGAGGCCGGATTCGGAGTGCAGGCTAGCGATAGGGCCCGTGCGCGGGTCGGGTTTGTCTTCGGCTCTGCCACCGCGACATTGCCCGACGAATCGGTCTTTATGAGATAGACGTCGTCTGTGCTGAAGCCACCGACGATGTAGCCACCGTCATCGGTCTGCTGGACGGAGTAGCCTTGGTTCTGACCCCTGTCGCCGAAGGTCATCGTCCATACGGTGTCACCCCAAATGTCGGTCTTGACAAGGTAGGCAGCATCGTAGTCGGTGCCCGGAGCATTGGTGTACCCGGCAACGACGTAGCCGGAATCAGTAGTCTGAATGACTGCGTAGCCTTCGTCTTCACTCGAGTCCCCAATCGTCCTGGTCCAGAGCGAATCGCCATTGGCATCGGTCTTGACCAGGTAGGCGTCGCACTCACCGGCGCCGAAGGAAACGGTGCGCCCGGCCACGATGTACCCGCCATCGTTGGTCTGCCGGACACAATAGCCCCGGTCATCCGATCCGCCGCCGAACGTCCTTGTCCACAGTGTGTCGCCGTTAGCGCGAATCTTGATGAGATAGAAGTCGTGCCCGCCCGCGCCGTATGAGTCGGTGGACCCGGCAATGATGTAGCCCGAATCGGCGGTCTGCTGAAGTGACATGGCGTAGTCATCACGTGAGCCGCCGAACCTCCGGGTCCACAGCGTGTCACCGTCGGCGTCAGTCTTGATGACGAGAACGTCCCCGTCCCCATAGGGTGAGACGTTGGACACGTCTCCCGCAATGATGTAACCGCCGTCACCTGTCTGCTGTACGCAGTAGCCCGTCTGGTAGGTATCTCCTCTGAAGGTCCGGTTCCAGAGGGTGTCGCCGTGCGCGTCGGTCTTGATGAGCCATGCATCTCGGCCGTAGTAGCCGGGCGTGGTGTAACCGGAAATGATGTATCCGCCATCCGAAGTCTGCTCTACCGACAGGCCCTCGTCGTCAAGTGGTCCTCCGAACTTTCTGGTCCATACTGTGTCGCCTCGGGCGTCGGTCTTGATGAGCCAGACGTTGCGTCCAAGCCCGCCTGAGTCGCACCTATAGCCAGTTATGATATACCCGCCGTCTGCGGTCTGCCGGGCCGCCAAGCCCCAATCAGCTTCAGCTCCGCCGTAGGTGCGCTGGAAGGTGACTTGGGCTGTCAGGGATGAGGGTATGAGGATTGCGGCCAATGCGGCCATGGCCAGTGTGGACATTAGTCTGCTATGATACATGACTGTTTCCCTTCGTAACCATGCCTGTTAGTGCTGCAGGATGAGGCGCTGGGTCGCGAGATGGCCGGCGGCGGCGAGGCGGATGAAGTAAGTTCCCGATGGCAAGTCTGAAGTGGAAATGGGAAATGACGAGGTCGAGACCGGGCGTGAGAGAACCATGCGGCCCTGACTGTCGTAGATGCGCAGGATGGGGGAGAGGGACAAAGGGATAGAGGGAGAAAGGGAGATAATGACGGAACCGCGGGACGGGTTCGGCTCGCAGGAAAGCGAGAAGGCCCGGGTCCGGGTCGGGCTTGCCTTCGTCTCCGCAACTGCGACATTGCCCAACGAATCGGTCTTGAGGAGATAGACGTCGTTGTTGCCCGCGCCGTAAGAATCGGTTCCTCCGGTTATGATGTACCCCCCGTCGTTGGTCTGCTGGACGGAGTTGCCGAAATCCTGGTCGGAGCCGCCGAAGGAGCGCGTCCATAGCGTGTCGCCGCTGGCATCGGTCTTGATGAGATAGACGTCACGGTTGCCTGCACCAAACGATTCGGTGTAGCCCACGATGACATAACCGCTGTCAGCGGTCTGCTGGACTGAATAGCCAAGGTCGCCGTACGCGCCGCCGAATGTCCTCGTCCATAGCGTATCGCCATTGGCGCCGGTCTTGATGAGGTAGACGTTGTAATTGTCCCCGCCGGAGTCCGTCGCGTCCCCAGCGATGATGTAGCCGCCGTCAGTCGTCTGCTGGACTGAGGCGCCCCAGTCCTCGTAAGTCCCGCCGTAAGTTCGGCTCCAGAGCGTGTCGCCGTTGGCGTCGGTCTTGATGAGGCACACGTCGGCGTCGCCTGCGCCAAAGGAACTGGTGTACCCGGCGATGATGTAGCCACCATCGGCCTCCTGCTGGACTGAGTTGCCCCAGTCATCGCCAGCGCCGCCGTAAGTTCGGCTCCAGAGCGTGTCGCCGGTGGCATTGGTCTTGACGAGATAGAAGTCAGTGGCGCCCGCGCCAAAGGAATTGGTCTGCCCGGCGATGATGTAGCCGGAGTCGGCGGTCTGCAGGACTGAGAACCCGTAGTCCTCCATCGAACCACCGTAGGTTCTCGTCCACAGTGTGTCGCCGGCGGCATCGGTCTTAATGAGATAGACGTCGGGGTCGCCTGCGCCGAAGGACGTGGTCCAACCGGCGATGATGTAACCGCCGTCGGCAGTCTGCTGGACTGCGCTGGCGATATCGATACCGACACCGCCGAAGGTTCTCGTCAACACGGTGTCGCCATTGGCGTTGGTCTTAATGAGATAGAGGTCACCGCCTGCACCGTAAGAGTCGGTCCAGCCGGCGATGATGTAGCCGCCATCCGTGGTTTGCTGAACCGATCGGCCGTCTTCATTCGCGGTTCCGCCGTAGGTGCGCTGGAAGGTGATTTGGGCTGTCAGGGCTGGGGGTACGAGGATTGCGGCCAATGCGGCCATGGCCAGTGTGGACATTAGTCTGCTATGATACATGACTGTTTCCTTTCGTAACCATGCCTGTTAGTGCTGCACGATGAGGCGCTGGGTCGCGAGATGGCCGGCGGCGGCGAGGCGGATGAAGTAAGTTCCCGAGGGCAAGTCTGAAGTGGAAAGGGGAAATGACGAGGTCGAGACCTGACGCGCCAGCGCCATGCGACCCTGCGCGTCATAGACGGACATCGACGAACGAGGAACGATGTACGATGTACGAATCGTTGTCGCTCCGCGACAAGGATTCGGCTCGCAGGAGAGCGACAGCGCCGGAGCGCGGGCCGGGCTTGTCTTCGGCTCCGCCACAGCGAGAATGCCGAGCGAATCAGTCTTGATGAGATAGACGTCATCCCCGACTGCGCCGAAGGAGGCTGCAATGCCCGCGATGACGTAGCCGCCGTCAGCGGTCTGCTGAACGGAGTAGCCCACCTCGCCGCCCGCGCCGCCGAAGGTCCTGGTCCACATGGCGTCGCCGGCGGCGTCGGTCTTAACGAGATAGACGTCCCCGTTGACTGCGCCGAAGGAGTTCGTTTCCCCTACGATGATGTAGCCACCATCTGTGGTCTGCTGGACGGAGTTGCCCTTGTCGTAGCCCTCGCCCCCGAACGTCCTGGTCCATGTCGAGTCTCCCGAGGCGCCGGTCTTCAATAGATAGATATCAGAGTAGCCGGCTCCGTAAGAGTAGGTATAGCCGGTGACGACATAGCCGCCGTCAGTGGTCCGCGCGACCGACAAGCCGCAGTCGTCATCGGCACCGCCGAACGTCCTCGTCCACAGCGTGTCGCCGTGAGCGTCGGTCTTGATAAGGTAGATGTCTTCCAGGCCCGCGCCAAAGGACTTCGTGAATCCTACGACGATGTAGCCACCGTCGGGAGTCTGTTGGACGGAACGGGCGCAGTCGAAATCCAGACCTCCGAAGGTCCGGGTCCAGAGAGTGTCGCCATTGGCATTGCCCTTGATGAGGTAGACGTCGGCGCTACCGGCGCCGGAGGAGTAGCTCTGTCCGGCGACGAGGAAGCCGCTGTCCGCGGTTGGCCATACCGACTCGCCAAAGTCAAAGTTCTGGCCGCCGAACGTCTTGGTCCAAATAATCTGGCCAAAGGCGTCGGTCTTGATCACGTAGGCGTCGCCGCCGACGCCGTAGGACTCGGTGTAACCGACGATGAAGTAGCCGCCATCTGCGGCCTGGCAGACCGACCGGCCGTAGTCAAAGCCTGTGCCGCCGAGGCTCCTGGTCCAGAGAGTCTCGCCCTGAGCCGTGGTCTTAACAAGATAGACGTCGCTCAATCCTGCACCGAAGGAAAAGGTCTCACCGCCGATGATGTAGCCGCCATCGGCAGTCCGCTGGACCGAGCGGCCCCGATCTTCGGCTTCGCCGCCGTAGGTGCGCTGGAAGGTGATTTGGGCGGTCAGGGTTGAGGGTACGAGGATTGCGGCCAATGCGGCCATGGCCAGTGCGAATGTCAGTCGGCTACGATACATGACTGCCTCCTGTTGGGTCTTGGTGAACGTCCACGCCAGATGCTATGACAGGGCTGGCGGATGTCAAGGAGAGTAGACGGTAGTCAGTAGTCAGCATTCAGGGTGCGGAGCGACCGAGCTTGCGGCCGTCGCGACGCGAGGACACGCGGCAAAGCGCTGAATCCGGAACTGAGATCGAGAGAGACTCCGCGCGAGAATCGGAAGCAGTCATTCCAGAAGGGATCCCAGTAGGGATTCCAGAAGGGACTGCAGAAGGGATTTCACTGGGGATTTCATTTGGGACTTCACTTGGGATTCCATTTGGCACTGGAGAAGGCAGGGCATTTTGGATTTCACTTGGGTCCGAAAGAGGCATCTCATTTGGGAGTTCACTTGGGACTTCATTTAGGATTCGATTTGGGACTTGATTTGGGACTCCATTTGGGACTGCATTTGGGATTCCATTTGGGATTCGACTTGGGATTTCACAAGGGCTCTCAATACCGTCTCCCCAGCGACAGGGGTTGGGAACCTCCGTTGCCATCCTGCCGAGGCCGCGTAGCTTAGAGCCATCGTCCGTTGACCCGCGGTTGCCGTGTCGGTAAACTGGGGTGTATGGCGTACCAGTTAGAGGATTCGTTCTGGTTTCCACGGGAGCTCGGTGCGCGTCTGGCCGAGCTTCGTCAGAAGCGCAGGTTGACCCAGCAGCAACTCGCCGTGCTCATGGGCCGGCAGGGCAAGTGCGGCAAGTCTTTGGTCTGCCGGCTGGAACGCGGCCGGTTCAAGACTCCATCGCTGCGGCTGGTCGGCGATTACCTGCGGGCCTGCGGGGCAGGGTTTCGCGACTTGCTGGACATCCTGGAGCGCTACACGGCCCGGCCGGGCGTTATTGACCGGCAGGGTTTGGCTGAAGTGCAGAAGTTGGTTGCGGTCCTTCCCGCGCCGGTTTCCCGCGAGGTAAAGAAGCTGGACGTGAAGACCGCGGTCGCTCGCCGGTTTGACGGTAAACTACCGGAGCCGGTCGCGCAGCGGGTGCGGCGCAGCCGGAAGTTCGCGGCGCGGCGGCTGTGGCTCGCACGGCTGCATCACCATGTCGTCGGCGTGCTCAGTCTCAAGCCGCGTGGCATCGAACTCGAGACCGAGGAAATCCTGCAGAAGCACTGCAGCAAGATGTGGGGGATACTGGGCCGCACCCGTGGTACGCCGGAACGGCGGGCGAAGGAGTTGGGCGAGCTTGAGGCGAAGCTCATCGCGTCGGGCCGAATGAAGGTCGAACTCATCCGCGAGATACAGAGCGCGGTGAAAGACCTGTTCGAGCGGGCCGTGAGGCAGGGTTTTCCCGACCGCTTCCCCGGCGCTTGACCGACCGGCCGCGCCCGGCGGTTTGGGCTGAGCGTCGTGTGCCCGCCTCATTTGTTGACGGTTGTCAGCGAGCGGCTATAGTTAGCCCGTGATTCGAGATGTGTCCCAGTGGTCTAGTGGTCTAGTGGTCGAGTGTCCGGACACTCGATCTCTCGATCCCTCGATCCCTTCTTCCTTTCTCTCCTCATGTTGAAAGGCAAGGTGACTATCGGCGGCGTGGTCGGGCTTCATGCCCGGCCGGCCTCGGATTTCGTGCGACTGTCTGAGCGATACTCCTCGGAAATCCGGCTGACAAAGGACGGCATGCGCGTGAACGGCAAGTCCATCCTGGCCCTGTTGACGCTGGCAGCCTCCAAGGGGAGCGTCGTCGTGCTTGAGGTGCAGGGTGAGGATGAGCGCGACGCGTTCGAGCTGCTGAAGCGGAAGCTCGAGACATTGGACCGCGATGGCGCGTAGTATCGAGAAGAGCTGTCGGGGAATCCCCGTATCCCCGGGGTTTGCCCAGGGCGCGGCGCAGGTCTATCGCCAGTACGCGCCTGCCCCGGAGGAGAGGGTGCTTGAGCCGGCGCAGGTCGCGGACGAGCTGAAGCGGTTCCGGCAGGCGCTGCACGCGGCCGAGCGGGAGTTGCACACGCTCTACACACAGGTGAAGCGGGACCTCGGGCCTGACTTTGCCGACTTCATCGAGGTCCAGCTTACGTTGATACGTGATGAGGAAGTCATCAAGAACACTGAGGCGTTCATCCGCGAGGCGCTGCGGAACGCGGAGTTCTCATACGCCCAGACCGTGAAGTCGATGTCGGAGCCGGTAGCCAGGTCGGCAGACCCGCTGTTCAAGGAGCGGATGCTGGACATTGCGGACGTGTCGAACCGGGTGATGCGCCACCTGCTCGGTGATGATACGCGGTCGCTGCTTGAGGTTGCGCCGGGCACGGTCGTGGTCGCCCATGACCTGCCGCCCTCTGAGGCGGCGCTGCTCGACCCGCGCAGGATCGTTGGCTTGGTGCTTGAGGCCGGGGGCAAGACTTCACACACGGCCATCATGGCCAAGGCCAAGGAGATTCCCGCAGTGGCCGGGACCGGCCCGCTATGCGAGAACGTGGCCGACGGCCAGAAGGTCTTTGTGGACGGGTATCGGGGCCTTGCGATTCTCAACCCCAGCGCCAACCGGCTGCGCGCGTACGACGACGAGATTGAACGCAGGAGGGTGTACCGCGAATCGCTGAGCGCCCTCACGACCAGCGACCCGGTCACCGCGGATGGCCGGACCATCGACCTGTCCGCCAACATCGAGTTCATAGCGGAGGCCAGGGCCGCGAAGCGGTACGGCGCGCGCGGGGTGGGACTGTTCCGTACCGAGTACATGTATCTGGCCAAGCGCCGGCCCCCGACCGAGGAGGAACAGTTCCTGGTTTACACCGAGGTCGCGAAGATGTTCAAGCCGTACCCGGTCATCATCCGGACGTTCGACCTCGGGGGCGACAAGGTGCTGGCCGGATACACTGAGGCGAACCCTTTTCTGGGTTTGCGGGCTATTCGTTTGACCCTTGGCAGGTTAGACTTGTTCGGAGACCAGCTTCGCGCAATCCTGCGGGCGTCGGCGTTCGGGAACGTGAAGGTGATGTTCCCGATGGTCTCGACAATCGAGGAGCTGCGCCGGGCCAAGCTGGAGGTCGAGCGGGCAAAGGGAGCGTTGAAGGCGAGAGGGGTTGAGTTCGACCCGGACTTCGAGGTCGGCTTGATGGTCGAGACCCCGTCTGCGGCAATCATGGCTGACCGGCTCGCGAAGGAATGCAGCTTCCTGTCAATCGGGTCAAATGACCTGACCCAGTACACGCTGGCTGTGGACCGCGGCAACGAACACGTGGCCAAGCTGTTCGACCATCTCCACCCGGCGGTGTTGTACCTCATCAAGAGGACGATTGATGCGGCGCACCAGCAGGGGATATGGGTGGGCATGTGCGGCGAGTTCGCGTCCGACCTGCTGGGCATGCTGGTACTGCTCGGCATGGGTGTTGACGAGATGTCGGTTTCCCCGGGCATGATTCCCGAAGCCAAAGGCATCATTCGCAACATCGACACCGGCGTCGCTGCGGAGGTCGTAACACATGCGTTGAAGTTGGGCACCGCGCTCGAGGTGAAGAACCTGCTCCGGCGCGAGATGGACCGGAAGTTCCCGCATCTCGCCGGGTTCCAATTCGAGGAGAACAAGGGCAAGTGAGGCGACGAAGTCCGAATGACGAAGTCCGAATGACGAATAGCGGGACTGAGCGGATGCTGCAACTTGTTATGAGCCTGCCGGACCAGATTGAGCAGGGAGCAAGGGCTGCGCGTGCGGTGACCCTTGGAAAGTCGGTTTTGGGGACAGTCCCCGTGCGGGGGAAGACTGAAGAGGGAAGAGTGAAGACTGAAGAGGGAAATCCTAATCCGTCCTCCTCAATCCTCAATCCTCAATCCTCTCCTCGGAACAGTCCCCGAGGTTCGATGCGGTCGCAGTCGCCGGCATGGGCGGGTCCGGAATCAGCGCGAGGATTGTCCACGGACTGCTGCTCGACAAACTGGGCGTGCCTCTATTCGTGTGCAACGACTATGACATCCCGGCTGCGGTCTCCTCAGAGACTTTGTTCGTGGCAGTCAGCTACTCGGGTAACACCGAGGAGACCCTGTCCGCTTATGCGCAGGCCCGCAAACGGGGCTGCTGCATCATCGCCATTACTAGCGGCGGCGAACTCGGACGGTCCGCGGCAAAGGCTGGGTACTCGGTCGTCCCAGTGCCGGCCGGGATGCCGCCGCGCGCAGCGCTGGGACACTTGTTCTCGACGTTGCTGGTGAGCCTCGAGCGGTCGGGCGTGTGCAAAGGCCACCAGCGCGGACTCGAAGAGGCGGTGCGGCTGATGCGAGCCAGACGCAGGCCCTGGCTCGTGCGAGCCCGCACGATAGCGAAGCACATTGACGGTCGGTTGCCGATTGTCTATTCGACCAGCCGGATGCTTGACGCGGTCGCGGACCGCTGGCGCTGCCAGTTCAACGAGAATGCCGGAGTGCTGTGTCACACCAACTCGTTTCCCGAGCATAATCACAACGAGATTGTCGGTATGGGCCACCCTGAGAACCCGGGCCGGGATGTTGTCGTGGTCGCCTTGCTGGACCGCGAAACCCGCCCGCGCACGCGGTATCGGCTGGAGTCGGTGCTCGACATCACTGAGCAGGCCTATCACCTTGCCATGCGTCTTGAAAGCGAGGGCCGGTCGCGTCTTGCCCGGGTATTCTCGCTCATCATGCTCGGTGACTTGGTTTCAGTGGAACTGGCGCGGCTGCTGGGCAAGGACGCGATGGAGATTGACAGGATTGATGAACTGAAGCGCCGCATGGCGCAGAAGAGAGGCTGAACCGTGCAGTTCAAGGCAGTTATTCCCGCGGCGGGTGAGGGTCGTCGGCTCAAGCCGCATACTCACACAACGCCCAAGATTCTGCTCCAGGTCGCAGGCAAACCGATTATCGGTCACATCATGGACCGTTTGCTCCCGGCTAGGCCGGATGAGGTAATCGTCGTGGTCGGCGCGCAGGGCGACCAGGTCAAGCAGTACCTGCTGAGCGAGTACCGGTGTCCGTTCCGGTTCGTGCAGCAGACCGACCCGAAGGGCCTCGGCGACGCGGTGTACAGGGCAAAGGACGCCTTTGCCGGCGAGCCGATACTGGTCCTGCTCGGTGATACGATTGTCGACCTCGACATGTCGAAGATGGTCGGCCGGGACAACGTCATCGGTGTGAAGCCGGTACCGGACCCGCGCCGGTTCGGGATTGTCGAGCTACGGGGCAGGTACGCGCGCCGTCTGGTCGAGAAGCCGGAACGACCCAGGAGCAACCTCGCCATTGTCGGTGTCTATTTCTTCCGCGACTCGGGCCTCCTGTTCGGGGCGCTCGACCGGCTGATTGCCCGCGGCCGCAGGACCCGGGGCGAGTTCCAGCTTACCGATGCCCTGCAACTGCTGATTGACTCAGGCATGAAGATAAAGACCCGGGTCATCGAGCACTGGCTGGACTGCGGCACCCGCGACGCGATGCTTGAGACCAATCGGTACCTGTTGGCAAAGGAGGGCTATTTCAAGCCCAGGCGGAACACGGTTATCGTGCCGCCGGTGTTCATCCATGACAGCGCGAAGATCGAGGGCTCGGTCATCGGGCCGAACGTCTCCATCGGGGCAGAAGCGGAGATTCGAGGCTCCATCGTCTCCGATTCAATCATCAACCGGCGGGTCGTGGTCGATCACGCACTGCTCCAAGGGTCCATTCTCGGCGAGAGCTCGGTCGTTCGCGACAGCCCGCGCCGGCTCAACCTCGGCGGGTTCTCCGAGCTGGAAGTGGGATAGAACCTGAGGAAATGACGAAGTCCGAAGTCCGAATGACGAAGTGAATGACCAATGACCGATCGGTGCCGGACTTCGGTCATTCGGGTTTGATTCGGTATTCGAGCTTCGTCCTTCGTCCTTGCGTGCCGTGCCGGCAATGCTGACATTCACAGTCGAGAAAACCGATTCCCTTGCCCGCCTGGGCCGTATGTTGCTTCCCCACGGCACGGTCAGCACTCCCTGCTTCATGCCGGTGGGCACGCAGGGCACGGTTAAGACTCTGACCCCGGTTGAGATTGCCGAGGCCGGCGCCGAAATCATCGTCTGTAACACCTATCATCTTTACCTCCGGCCCGGGCACAAACGGATTCAGGCGGCAGGCGGGCTGTCGAAGTTCATGGGCTGGAACCGGCCGATTCTCACCGACTCCGGCGGGTTCCAGGTCTACTCGCTTGCTTCGATGACCCGCGTAACCGACGAGGGCGCGGAATTCCAGTCGCACGTTGACGGCAGCCGGCACATGTTCACGCCGGAACTGGTTGTCGAAATCCAGGAAGCGCTCGGTTCGGACATCGCGATGTGCCTTGATGAATGCCCGCCCTACCCGGTGAACCGACCGGTTGCCGAGAACGCGGCGGCAAGAACCTCGCTTTGGGCCGGCCGCTGCAGCGCGGCGCGACAGCCGGGCACCAACCTCTTCGGCATCGTGCAGGGCGCGACCTATCCGGACCTGCGCGAGCAGAGCGCGAAGTCGCTCGTCGCACTCGGCCTGCCCGGGTACGCAATCGGCGGACTGTGCCTGGGTGAACCGTCGGCCGTGACCTACGACATGGTGGGACTGGTGGCCGCGCTGCTGCCTGCGGACCGGCCTCGCTACCTGATGGGCGCGGGCTACCCGGAAGACATCATTGCCTCGGTCCGGCTCGGCGTGGACATGTTCGACTGTGTGCTGCCCACGCGCAACGGCCGTACCGGCACCGCGTTCACCAGCCTCGGCCGCGTCGTCATCCGGAACGCGAAGCACGCCGACGATCCGGCCCCGCTCGACGAGGCCTGCGACTGCTATGCGTGCCGGACGTTCTCGCGTGCGTATCTTCGCCACCTGTTCGTGGTCGGCGAGTCGCTCGGGCCCAGGCTCTTGACCTTGCACAATGTCCGGTTCTTCCAGCGTCTGATGCTCGGCATCCGCACCGCGATTGAGCAGGGCACGTTCGAAAGCTGGAGCAGCGACTTCCTGGCCCGCTACCAGGCGAACACAGAGCCAGCGCAGCCGGAATGAAGCGGGACACTTCGACATTGGGTCATTGGGACTTGATTAGAAATCAGGAATTCGGTATTAGTAATTCTCATCCGTAAAGGAGGCTTGATGAGTCTTAGCAGAGCAGTACTGGCCGGTTTCGCCGCGCTGACGTTACTGTCGTGCGGAGGCGGCAACGCAATCAAGATTGGTCTGGTCGTGCCCCTGACCGGCGACGTCAAGACTTTCGGCGAGTCGGCCCGCAACGGCTCGATGCTCGCCATCGAAGAGGTCAACGCCGCCGGCGGCATCAACGGCCGGAAGGTCCAGGCAATCGCGGCCGACGACAAGAACGACCCGACCGAGACCAGCAATGCCGGGGCCAAGCTGATAGACATGGACCAGGTCGTGGCGATCATCGGCTCGGTGTCGTCCAAGTGCTCGGTTCCGCTCTCGGACAAGTGCCAGAGCGCGAAGATACCGATGATTACGCCGACCTCGACCAATCCCAAGGTAACGGTCGGAGACGACGGCAAGCGGAAGGACTACGTGTTCCGTGCGTGCTTCATCGACCCTTTCCAGGGAACGGTCGGAGCGAAGTTCGCGTACGACAGTCTGAAGGCAAAGACCGCGGCCGTGATGTACGACGTCGGCAACGACTACTCGAAGGGACTGGCCGACTACTTCAAGGCCGCGTTTGAAAAGGACGGCGGCAAGGTCACGGCGTTCGAGTCCTACGCCAAGGACGACGTCGACTTCTCCGCGCTCCTGACCAAGATCAAGCAGTCCAGCCCGGACGTGCTGTTCATCCCAGATTACTACAACAAGGTCGGTCTGATTGTCAAGCAGGCGCGCCAGCTCGGGGTCACGGCCGTATTCCTTGGCGGGGACGGTTGGGATTCACCTGAAATGACCAAGATTGCCGGGGATGCCATCTACGGCGGCTATTTCACCAATCACTATTCGCCCGACGACCCGCGACCCGAGGTGCAGGAATGGGTGAAGAAGTACCAGGCCAAGTACGGCCAGAAGCCGGACGCGCTCGCTACTCTCGGGTATGACGCGGCCTTGCTGCTGATACAGGCCCTGAAGAACGCGCCCAATGCGAAGCCGGAGGAAATCAAGACGGCGCTCGGCGCTATCAGGGACTTCCCGTGCGTATCGGGCAAGATTACCTTTGACGAATGGGGCAACCCAATCAAGAGCGCGGCCGTGTTGGAGTACACTAAGGACGGTCAGAAGTACGTAACCACGATTAACCCGTAGGCCCGCGGCTGCGCCACCAGTTAGCAGTGGCGGCCGCCGATTGCGCGGTCGCTGTTCTCAACTCCTACCTGCTAACTTCTAACTCCTAACTCTACTTGGCCGGAGCGCGGGCAAGCAGCTCGGAAATCCTGCCCAACAGCATCTCATGGTTCACCGGCTTGGTTATGAACGCGTCCGCGCCCTCGTCGAGGGCGCGTATCTTGTATGACGGGTCGGACATGCCGGTAAGGACAATGATGGGCGCGGTGCAGGCTTTGTCTTCTTTGAGCGACGCCAGGATCTTGTAGCCGTCGATTCCGGGCATCTGGATGTCGAGCAGCATCAGGTCATACGCACTGAGATTGAACACGCCCAGCGCGTTCTTTGCCTCGCTAACGCGGTAGCCCGCCGCCTCAAGCATCTTACGGAGCATCAACCGGAATGTGGTGTCGTCGTCGACAATGACAATGTGCTTCTGAGCCATCGCAGTCAGTCTAGGAACAAATACGGGCGTGTCAACACCGGGCCGGACCGGGAGACGGACTACGGCCTGCGGTTCACGGCCTACGGCTTCTGGTTCACTATAATGAACCGCGCGACATGGCCGGCAGAGGTGAGGTTAGGAGTATGTAGTTCGAGCCCGATACTGGCAACTGGATAGTGGGACTTGGAGACTCGCGCCGTCCGGAGCGGCCAGTCTCTGCCTAACTGCTATCTGCTAACTGACTAACTTCGCCGTCCGACGGCGACTGCTGATGGCAGGGGAGACGCCCGCGCGTCGGGCCGGGCCACCGCCAAATAGGTGTTCCGGCCAACCGCCACGCCAGCTTCGGGCCCCAAGGTAGACTCCGAGTTTTGACCTTAGTCTCCATCGCGCAGAGGGCCGGCGCGTTCACTGCGGAGCGGACTTGACCAGCCACACGCCGCCTTGCCCGGATCCGAACAGCGCGTATGGCACGAGGACTGACCGGGTCGGCCAGGCCCTTGTGACCCACTGAATCACGCTATCGGCGGAGGGGTCGGTGATCTCGTCCGGTTCGATGTATGCGACCACCGCGGACCTGGCCCCGGCCGGAATCGCCCGAGCTCCGTACATCATTTCACGAATGGATAATAATTTCCACGAGTTGGCCGGGCCAAGCAATTTGGCGAAGTAGTCCAATTGGCGTCCCGATACAATAACGATCTCGGCGCTGCCGTTCTCGACAAGGTGCTTTACGTCGCCGGCTATCGGGTCGTAGATGGTCGCTCGCATCTCGTTGATCCGTGCCCTTTCCACCGACTCGGTGACATCCCTGGGGGAGAAGGCGAAAGCTGCGATCGCCGCGGACAGCGCCAATACGCTCCAGCGCGGCGCGCGACTGCTGAACAGGAAGAACGGGCAGGATACTGCGAAGAGTGTCAGGAGCACAACGGCGGGGTAGTGGAATCTCCCCATCTGCAGTACGTGCCCGGACAAGGAGGTCCCCCAGGATGCGATGAGCGGCAGTGCTATGGCCAGCCAGACTACCGCTGCGAGATAGCGCGTTGACCGGAGGGACTGCTCGTGATCGGTCGTTCTGATGGCCGGACGACGGCGAGCGAGCTTCCACGACCAGATGATCAGCCCGGCGAAGCCGACGACCAAGGGGACGCCGCCTGCCACCGTCGACAGCGCGCTGAACATGTCACCAGAGAGACTGCCGGTAGGAGATGCAGCAAGCGGAGAGGCGAGCCGGTAGTATCTCGTCACATGCAGCGAGTAGAGCCAGTCGCCGGTCATTGCCCGATCGAAGCCAACCCATACCAACGGTGCGGCGAACGGCAGTAGCGACAGTGCGCTGAGCCGTCGCTTGGCCACGACCGTCAGCAACAGAGGAATGGGTGCCAGCGACCACGTTTCGGGTCGGCACAGGCAGGCACCGAAGAGTGCGAGCGATACAAGGTGCAGTCGACCGCCGGCGACGGCCACAATCGCCAGCAGGACGAGCGCCGCGTGGAATGGCTCGATACCACCGGTGAGGACGTAGCCGATGAACATGCCCCTGAGCGCAAACACTGCCGATGTAGCTATCACGCCAGGCCAGATGCTGCCGGTGACAGCTTTGCCCAGACGAACCGCCGCTGCTACACACACCCCGACCATCGCGCAGGTCAAGGCGTAGTAGGCCGGTCCGGATCCAAGCAACCCAGCCAGAAGGACGGGCAGAGGTTTGGGCGTTTCCAGGGGAAGCTGGAAGTGAGCGCCCAGTAGATTGAGCCACATGAGCCGGTACGTCTCCCTCTGAGCCAACCACCCGTAGTCTCGGCCGAGCACTGCCGGGAGCAAGAAGTAGAGAACTGCCGCGGCTATGCCCGCCGTAACAGCCGGTCTGCGTCGCAGGTCTAGGATTGCACCCCGCACGAAGCTGGCCAGCTTTGCAGAGCGTTTCGGGGACGTCTTCAATTCAGTACCCGCCAGGGACGGCGGTCATCTCAGCCCGGGCATGAGGGGTTTGAGGAGGCCGGGGATTTCGAACTGGTGCCTCGTCAGTACGCCGGTCTGGAACCCGTTCCCCTCGAAGTCGCGCCACTGGGCAAAGTAGCGGCCTTTGGTGAAGCGCATCGCCCCTCTCTTGACCTTCCAGTTTCGCTCAAGCAGTCCCCGCCGCTCAAGTGCCTGCAAGAGCCTGCGCGCGTCATTGTCCCATCCATAGCCGCAGACCGCTGCCGCCTCTTTGGCGCTCACGCTCTCGTGCGTTTCGAGGTGCTCCAGTATTAGCGTTACGGGGCTCTTGCGGTCGTCCATCTAGCGCTTCTTCCGTCCTCTCGGCTTGTCGGCAACGACAAGTGTCTCGGTCGCAGCGTTGGTGTCCGACGTGGCGGGAGTGATCTCAAGCTGAACACCGCCGTCCTTCACGTGCTTGGGGGCTTGCTTGAAGGTGACGTGCTGCGGCGGGGCGTCTATGCCTTTGCCTGCCAGCAGTTCGGCAATCGTGCGCAACTGGATGCGCGGGTAGTCCTGGTTCCAGCCGGGCGAATGGTAGAACCCTGCCTCGGCTGCATCCGTGCGCATTGGGCCAGTTGGCTCCTGCAACGAGATAAGCACGCCAATCGCTGCCTTCTCCTGGTCAAGCACGCCACGCAGGTCTCGTACGTGTGCCGCACCAGTATGCCCGGCCTTCACTGAGAGAATGACCTGCTTCGTCTCGCTTGAGTCGGCTTCGTCGTGGAAGTAGATACGGCCATCTATGCCCTTGTCCGCGCCTTTCTTGCCCTCGACCGGGCGGGCGTCCACAAGACCCAAGGCCCACCATTGGAACTGGTACGGGTCTTTGCCGGCAAGCTCCTGCGCTCCGGCCACGTCAACGGGCTCGCCCTGGACCTTGAACTCCACATCTTTGCCGAAGGCGTCGCGCAGTCTGCGCTTCATCAGGTTGATGGCAAGGTGCGTGATGTCGATGCCTATCCAGCGGCGGCCGAGCCGCTGGGCAACGATAACGGCCGTGCCGCATCCGCCGAAGGGGTCGAGCATCGTGTCGCCCTCGTTCGACGACGCCTTGATGATGCGCTCAAGCAACGCCTCGGGTTTCTGCGTCGGATAGCCGAGGCGCTCCTGCGCTTGGCTATTGATCGGGGGTATGTCCGTGACGACGTCCTGGACTGGCGCGCCCTCGCTCAGGTAGCGCTTGAACCTGGGATAGCCGCCCGTACTGCTTCTGGGCCAGTGGATGAAGCCATGAGCGTCCAGCACGTCTAGTTTTTCGGTCGTAGAGAGGGACTCCGCTTTCTCCGAGCCGACGATATCCTCCACTGTTTTGGCACTGACCTTCCAGTGAAGTCCCCGTGTGGTGGGGTTGAAGCCACGCCACTCCGCCCCGGAGTCGCCGTGTCTCACCCCAGGGCCGGTCAAGTTGTCGTCCGTCCACAGCTTACCTGCTTCGTCTTTGCGTCTGTATCGGGCGGCGTACTCATTGCTGTGTGCTAGAAGGACGCGGTTCCACCGGTAGCTGTCCGCGCGAGAGTAGAGAAGTATCACGTCGTGGACGTCATTCCATCTGACCGCGGCGGAATGCGCGCTTGTGCGCTTCCAGATGATCTCGTTTAGGAAGTGCTCCGGCCCGAAGACGGCATCCATGAGTATCTTTAGATAGTGGCTGGCGGTTGGGTCGCAGTGAAGATAGATGCTGCCGGTCGGCTTCAAGACTCGGCGGAGTTCGACTAGGCGCGGGGCCATCATCGCAAGGTAGGCCAGCATGTCGTTCGCCCCAAGATAGGTGCGGAAGGCCTGCATTGCCTGACTGACCTTGCCGCCGGCCTCAACAATTTCCTTGTAGGCCAGAGCCGCTGCTTCATCCCATTGCCAAGTGTCTTCGAAGGCATGAATCTGGGCCGCAGACTGTTTGCCGTTCCGTTCCTTGAATAGGACGTTGTAGTCCTGGTTGGACTTGAACGGCGGGTCGAGGTAGATGAGGTCAACGGTCTCGTCATTGACATAACGGCGCAGGATGTCAAGGTTGTCGCCGTAGTAGAGCAGATTCGTCGGGTTCCCGTCAGGCATCACTGGTGAGAATAGTCAGGGTAGGCCCGGTGTCAAGCGGCGCAATTGCGCCGGGCGGCGGGGTTGTCTGGCCCGAAAACGCTGGGCTAAGGAGTGGAGTAGAGTTCTGACTAAGGTTTTGAGGAACCATTCGACGAAGGAGTCGAGATAGCAATCGAGGAACCATTCAAGGAAGGAATCGGGGTAACAATCGAGGAACCATTTGAGGAACGAATCGGGGTGAGAATCGAGTATATAATCCGGGAAGGATTCGAGTAAGGAATCGACGAACCTATCCGGGAAGGAATCAAGGAACCAATTGACGGGGGGAGTGCCCCACCACCGGACCCCCTGCCAGGAAAACGAAGAAAATCTGCCCTTTTTGGCTGGAAAGAGCGGATTATACATAGAGGGTGGAAGAGAGGAATCAAGGGGTCCAGGATTCGAGGAGTCGAGTGATGGACTAGAAGGCTGACGACGAGACAGCCACCCGAAGGGAGCCGAGCGGCAGGGCTCAGCCTGATTGGCAAGTTTAGTCACAGGCTACAGCTTCACCAAGCCCGTCCGAGTCATAACTTCAGCCTTCACAATTACTTATTTGGCCTTTCGGAAAGTCCCCTCCGCCGTTCCCCCCGCAGCCTGCTCAGTTGTTCTCCGTGTTGCTCTGGCCGTGGTGGTGTGGGTCGCCTTCCCCGCTGCGGTCCCGATTGCCCTTGGAGTCGCTTGCCCGGTTGCTCTACCGGCTGCTATCCTTGTAGCGGTCCACGTTACTCGCTCCGTTGCTCTATCCGTTACTCTACCGGACACTCTGGCCGTTGCGGTCTGAGTTGCCGGCTTAGTTGTTCTCCTCGTAGCTCTGGTCGTTGCTCGCCCGATTGCGGGTGGAATAGCTTCCCGAATTGTTCTCCAGATTGCTCCACTCATCGGTTGTCCGACTTTCCCTGTAAAATCCCCTCTCAGGCTGACAGTTTTTGACGGGCAGTCTGAGGGCCAGACTCCGTTTTGCAGTCCACGGCCAGTCCCAGTATCCGCCGGAGCGTGTCTAGCTGCTCGAGCTCAGTCTCGCTGAACTTCACCCGCGCCCAGTTCTCGCTGGCTCGAATCAGTGCGGCAAACACCAGCTTCAGACAGGGCTTCTCGGCGAAGAACCGCGGGATCACCTTGGTCCGCCGCCGACCTTCCTCGAAGGTCCGCTCCAACAGATTCGTCGAGCGTACCAGTTGCCTGAGCCGCACCGGCAGCTTTATGTGGTTCAACGACGCCTCCGCATCGTCTTCAAGACAGGTCATCGCGCTCGGATACAGCCCCCGGTACTTGGCAATCACTTCCCGCATTCTCGCCTGCCCCTGCTCGAATGTCGCCGCGTCCCGAATCGTGTAGATTTCCGCTTCCACCTCCGGCGCCACGTCACGCGGTAGTTTGGCCCGGATGTTACGCATCTTGTGCACCCAGCAGCGGATCCGCAGGCTCTTCGGGTAGGCCTGGTCGATCGCCTTGTTGAGTCCGGGCGCACCATCCGCCGTGATCGTCAGCGGAACCCGCAAATGCCGGCTCACCATGTTCCGCATCATCTCCAGCCAGGCATCATAGCTCTCTTTGTTACCCAGCGCCATGTGCAGCATTATCTTCCGCCCGTCCCGTAGTATCCCCCAGGCACACAGCACCGCCTCCTTGATGCCCGCCCGCAGCCGCAACGCCTCATAGATGGCGTCCAGGTACAGACACTCCAAGTCATAGCCCGCCAGGTCGTGCTCCTGGAACGCTTCGAACTCCTGCTGCAGACTTTCAGTCACCTCGCTCACCACACTCCGGGATAACAACTGCTCCCCGGTCGCACTGACAAAGCACTCCTCGATGTCACGGACCGAAAGTCCCCGGGCATACATCTCGGTCGCCAGCCGCTCCAGCGCTCCGGTCCGACCTCCCAACTCATCCAAGAGCTTGGAGTGGAACGGCTCCCTGCTACCCCGCGTCTGCGGGACTTCCAGCGGCACCTTGCCGGCCACGGTCCGCAGCGTCTTGGGCTCGTAGCCGTTCCGCCAGCCTTTCCCATCGGTCTGATGCTTGTAGCGTTCCCGCCCAAGGAACTCGGCCTGTTCTCGTTCCACTGCCTCCTGAAGTATCCGCTTCATGGCCAAGAGCTGGAGGCTCTGTTCTCTCTCGTCCTGGCTTTCGATCCGTTCCTTCTCATCCTGGCCCTCGGTCGACCTCTTGCCTTGCAGCAGGTCCTCAATCTCCTTGCGCACACGCTCACTCGGAGCTATTCTCTTCATGGCGTAAGTATCCTTTCTGCCGGTCATCGCCGGCGGTTGTTACACGGACGATGGAGCTTACGCCCTCTTTCTTTCCAGTCAAAATCGTCCCCGAATTTACAGGAACTATAGGACATCACCCGGTTGGGTCAAGTCCGATTGCGAGACCGGCTGACGGCCGGGGCTGGAAGCAAAGTGCGGGCGGAGTTCTGCTGCCGGACTCCGCCCGCACATGGAAAGGGAGTGCTACGTGATTCAGGTTGAGGCTGAGGCCGAGGTCGGGAGAGGGGAAGCAGATTGGAGGCGGGTCTGTAAGCCGAGTTCTGTCCCCGGCAAGCCGGGTGACGGTCATTTATCTGGGCATGCGGTTGCCCGCACGTCTCAAGCGACCTACCCGAGAACTTAAGTGGACCGGGCCAGTCCGGTTCTCATATTGGTCTTGCACCGGGCAGGGTTTTTCCATCACGGATGTCGCCACCCGGGATAGTGCGCTCTTACCGCACTTTTTCACCCTTACCGCATCCGAAGACGCGGCGGTATGGTTTCTGTGATACTGTCCGTCCACGGGCCGTCACCAGCCCGCAGCCTCGCTCTTAACGAGTGCCTCGCCCTGGGTGCTCGGACTTTCCTCCCCGCAAGGGGCGACCGTCCGACCCGCCTCCACTCCAATTCTAGCCCGAGTTCCTGCGATAGCAAGCAGGCGGCGGTGGAGGAATCAGAAGCTCGAAGTCCGAAACCCGAATGACGATTGAATGCGGGCAAGACCCTAAGTCCGATTTGGCCAGCTTTCTTCATTCGAGCTTCATTCGGAATTCGTGCTTCGAGCTTCGGAATTCACGACCGTTGTCTTGATTCTTTCGACCGGTGTGATAACCTATATGTCTTGTGAGTTCTATCACCGTGCTCGCCATTGGCGGCAATTCGCTGATTCGGTCCAAGGACAAGAGTTCCTTTGCCGACCAGCTTGCGACGACTGCGGACACGTGCCGGTACATTGCCGACATAGTTGAGGCCGGGCACGAGGTTGTTGTTACGCATGGCAACGGTCCGCAGGTCGGGTTCATCCTCATCCGCTCGCACCTCGCCCGGAACCGGCTGCCGGAGATTCCGCTCGATGCCTGCAACGCGCAGACCCAGGCCGAGATAGGCTACATGATACAGCAGTCACTGGACAATGAGTTCAAGCGGCGCGGCATCAAGAAGCCGGTCGTTACCGTTGTTACGCAGGTCGTAGTTGATGCGGCCGACCCGGCGTTTCAGCACCCGTCCAAGCCGGTTGGTCCGTTCTACACCAAAGGGGAGGCCGCGAAACTGCAGAAAGAGCTGGGCTGGGTGCTGCGTGAGGATGCGGGCCGGGGCTTTCGGAGGCTCGTTCCTTCGCCTCAGCCTATGGAAGTCGTGGAGAAGCCGGAGGTTGAGTGTCTGCTGCGCTCGGGCGCGGTGGTCATTGCCTGCGGTGGTGGCGGGATACCGGTTGTCCGGCAGAACGGCACGCTGGCCGGGGTTGCGGCGGTAATCGACAAGGACCTGGCGTCGAGCCTGCTGGCCGGGGAGATTGGGGCTGAACGGCTCGTCATCTCGACCGCGGTGCCGCAGGTCTACCTGAACTACGGGCAGGCAAACCAGCAGGCTTTGGGAGCCGTCCAAATGGAGGAGATGCGCAAGCACATCGTGGCCAGACAGTTCCCGTCCGGGAGTATGGGCCCGAAGATTGAGGCCGCGCTTGATTTCCTGAGGCGGGGCGGCCGCGAAGTCGTCATCACCGACCCTGACCACCTGTCCGACGCGCTGGCCGGGAAGGCCGGAACGCATGTCACCAACTAGGGAGGATTCAGAGTTCAGAATGCAGATTGCAGATTGCAGAATGGCGGAGTCGCGACGAAAGGTGATGCTCGTGCTCGTTGCGCTGGCGGTGTTCACGACTCTGTCGGCGCAGACGATGGTCCTGATACCGATGGACCTGACTCAGACCGACCACCTGAAGGCATACGGCGTTGTCTACCGGCTGCTCCAGCGCGGGCAGAAGGTCGAGTGGCTGCTCAACTATCGCGGTGGCTCGTTCCTGTTTCCGCCTGAGCAGCAGGCTGTGAAGGAGTGCAAGCTCGACGGCGTCGCGTACCAGGCGGTCGGACCGGACGAAGTCGTGCAGATTCGCTCGACGATTGAGAAGAACAACATGGAGTCGGTGATGCTTGAGCGCGCGACGAAGATTGCGGTGTACGCGCCGCCGACCGCGGACCCATGGGACGATGCGGTGCGGCTGGTTCTGGATTATGCCGGCATCAAGTACGACGTGGTCTGGGACAAAGAAGTGATGGAGGGCAAGCTGTCTCAGTACGACTGGCTGCACCTCCACCATGAGGATTTCACGGGCCAGTACGGCAAGTTCTATAGTTCATACCGGGGCGAGCCGTGGTATCAGAAGGACGTTGCCATCAACACGAAGACCGCGACCGAGCTCGGGTTCAAGAAGGTCAGCAAGATGGACCTGGCGATTGTCGAGCTCATCCACAAGTACGTGGCCGACGGCGGGATGCTGTTCGCCATGTGCTCGGCCACCGACACGCCGGATATCGCCTGGGCGGCACGAAATACCGACATTTGTGCCGCGGTGTTCGACGGGGACGGGATTGACCCCGCATATGCATCGAAGCTGGACTACTCAGGCTGCTTCGCGTTCGAGAACTTCAACCTGATGACCGACCCGATTGTCTACGAGCACTCGGACATTGATACCTACCTCGAGGCGACCGCACGCGGGCCGGACGTTTACTTCTCACTATTCGATTTCTCGGCCAAGTACGATCCCGTGCCGTGCATGCTCGTCCAGGACCATGTCGGGTTGGTCAAGGAGTTTCTGGGACAGAACTGCGGGTTCCGACGGACCAAGGTGAGGAAGGACGTGCTGGTGCTGGGCGAGGTGGCCAACACCGAGGAGTTGAAGTACATCCACGGGAACTTCGGCAAGGGGACGTTCACGTTCTTCGGCGGCCACGACCCCGAAGACTATGCGCACCGAATCGGCGACCCGGCAACTGACCTGTCGCTGCACAAGAACTCGCCCGGCTATCGGCTGATTCTGAATAACGTCCTTTTCCCGGCGGCGGAGAAGAAGCCGCTGAAGACGTGAGAAGGTTGAGGTCGAGGTTGAGGTTGAGGCATCGAGTTCTTAACCTTGACCTTAACCTTAACCTTTCCTGACATGTGCCTCGCCATTCCGCTGCGGCTGATCTCCGTCAACGGCACCGACGCCGTCGGGGAGGTCGGGGGAATCCAGCGTGAAGTATCAATCATGATGACACCGGACGTGAAGGTCGGGGACTACGTTATCGTCCATGCCGGCTTCGCCATCCAGGTGCTCGACCAGAAGGAAGCCGAAGAGAACCTTGAGATTCTCAGGCAGATTGGCGAGACGGTCGAGGTGAAGCGGGAAGAGGTTCAGGCCCGGCGCAAGGCCGGCAATCCCGACTGACCGTCAGACCCCGGCGAAGAAGCGCCGGACAGCATCCACAATTGTCTTCTGTTGTTCGTCGGTCAGGCTGGGCCGAATCGGAAGGGTGACTACTTCCTTGCAGGCCCGTTCTGTTTCCGGGAGGCTTGAAGCTTGCGGCTTGCGGCTTGATGCCTCGGCGAATGCCGGTTCCAGGTGTGCCGGCGCCGGATAGTAGTCGCCGGTCCCGATTCCCTGCTCAAGAAGGAACTGCCTGAGCGCGTCGCGTCGGTCGGTCCTGATTGCGTACTGGTGGTAGTTGGAGACGCAGCCGTCCGCGCCATGTACCCGTTTGGCTTCGGGCGGCAGCGCCGCGTCGTACCGGGCCGCAAGCTCGCGCCTTCTTGCCAGTTCCGCGTCGAGCCGTCCGAGTTTCACGCTAAGGAACGCGGCTTGAAGCTCGTCCATGTGGGAGTTGTACCCGAGGCAGGCGTGGCGTCCCATCGCGTCGCGGCCATGGGAGCGAAGCTGCCGCAACGCGTCAGCGAGTTTCTCGTCCGAGGTCACGGCAGCGCCCGCGTCACCGAGCGCACTCAGGTTCTTGGTTGGGTAGAAGCTGAAAGTCCCGGCCGTGCCGAATGAGCCGAGCGGGCGGCCGTTCCAGGTCGAGCCGACTGACTGGGCGGCATCCTCAATCAGCCGGACGTTGCTGTCATCGCAGATGGACTGAAAGCGCTCGATGTTGGCGCAGTGGCCGAACACGTGGACGAGCATCACTGCCCTGGTGGCGGGCGTGATCGCCGCTGCGCAGGCGTCGGGCGAAAGACAGAGAGTCTCGGGTTCGATATCGGCGAAGACCGGCTGCGCCCCGACCTGCATGATTGCTTCGACGCTGGCGAAGAACGTGAATGCCGTGGTAATGACCTCGTCCCCGGCGCCGATGCCAAGGGCCTTCAGTGTGAGAATCAGCGCGTCGGTCCCGCTCTTCAGGCCCACCGCGTGGGCGGTTCCGCAATACTGCGCCAGGGCTGACTCGAACGTAACCAGTTCATTCCCAAGCGCGAACCGGCCCGATGCGAGAACCCGGTCAAGCGCAGCGTGGAAGTCCGCGGCGAACTGCCGGTTCTCGGTTACGGTATCGTAGAGCGGGATTCTGATTGCCACGTCAGGTGCCCCGGAAAGAAACCGCCAAGGCCTGTCCCGAGCGGAGCGGAGAGAAGAGCCGCCAAGGCCGCCAAGAACGCCAAGGGCCGGAGCGGAGCCGAGAGGATGCCGAAAGCGCCAAGGGTTGGGAAGACAGCACCAAGACTAGTGCACGGTAAGGTACGCGTCGGCGGGCATGCCGGGCTTGAGAATGCGGTCAGGATTAGGCAGCGTTATCTTCACGCGATACACTTGGTTGATGCGTTCCTCTTTGGTCTGGATGTCCTTGGGCGTGAACTCGGCCTTGTCGGCGATGAAGGTGAGCGCACCGGGGAAGTCCCTCTTCGGGTAGGCGTCGACGCGGGCGCGACAGGTGTCGCCGAGCTTCACCCGCCCTAGCAGCCGCTCGGGAAGGTATACGGTGAGCCAGGTCTGGCTGAGGTCGATGATGGTGACAGGGACTGAGCCGGCAAGCACGGTCTCGCCGAGGCGGAACGCGACCGCAGAGACGGTGCCGGAAACCGGGGCGATGACCGTGCAGTCGTTCATCCTTGCCTGCGCAATGTCGTGCTGCGCGCGGGCCGCGTCGACGGCGGTGCCGGCCGCGGCCAACGCGTCGCGGGCCGCAGTTGCATCGCTGCGTGCGCGGTCGATTTCCTGGCGGGTCAAGTTGCCTCCGGCGTAGAGTTTCTCCACGCGTGCCAGGCTGGTCTCAGCCAGCCGAGCGCGGGAGGCCGCCGCCGACAGGCCGGCCTCGGCTGCCTGGACCTGGGCCTGGGCCGCGAGCGCCGCGTTGCGGTAGTCGGCGTCGTCCAGCCGCATGAGGGTGTCACCCGTATTGACCGTCTTGCCTTCTTCGCAGCGGACTTCAACCACCCGCGCTGCTACCTTGGACGTCAACTGGACCTCGTAGGCCTCGATTGTCCCGGAAAGCTCGTTGTCGGACCGGCGCCGGCCGTTCTGCGTGACCACCAAGGCAATGACCAGCGCGGCGATGACGGCGGCCAGCGCGATGAAGGGCAGACGGCGTCTCATCTTGTCGAGTAGTCTAGTCCGGCGTGCGGCCAGGTCAAGAAATCAGGCACGCCGCGATTGATAGCGCCAGACCGCGAGGCCGAGGATGACGGCGCCGAGCACGGTCAGCGCCACGGTTTCGGGCCAGAGGACCGAGATGCCCACGCCCTTCAGGAATATCGCACGGACGATGGTCATGAAGTAGCGACCGGGAATCAGGTAGGTGAAGTACTGGGCAGGCACGGGCATGTTCTCGATCGGGAACATGAATCCGGCCAGCAGTGTGTTGGGCATCATGAAGAAGAATGATATCATCATCGATTGCTGCTGGGTGCGGGCGATGGTCGAGGTAAGGATACCGATGCCAAGCGTGCTCAGGAGGAACGGCGCGGCCAGCAGAAAGAGCAGGACGACCGATCCGTGGATGGGAACACGGAACCACGCCACGGCGACCGCGGTCACGAGCAGAATATCGATGTACCCGATGACGATGTAAGGTATGAGTTTGCCCGCGAGGAGCTCGTAGGCATGGATGGGCGTCACCGCCAGTTGTTCGCTGGTGCCGCGCTCGAACTCGCGAACGATGGCCATCGACGTCATTATCGTGGTCATTATCATGAGAATCATGACCAGTACACCCGGCACCATGTAGTTCCGGCTCGTGAGGTTCGGGTTGTACATGACGCGGGGCACCAGCACGACGTCCGCAGGCCGGACGATGCTGGGGAAGCGCGCGCCCGCCTCTCGCTGGAGTGTCGCGCCGACAATCTGCTGGACGTAGGACGCAGCGACCGCGGCGGTGCTGGGGTTGGACCCATCGGCGAACAGTTCCAGCCCAGTGCCGGTGCGGTGGAGCAGGTCGCGTTCGAGTCCGGTCGGTATCACGAGGCCGACGCTCGCCCGGCTCGCGAACAGCTCCTGCTGGATTGCCCAGCGGTCCGGCACTTCGGTGACACGGAACGTCACCGTGGCCGCGAGGCTGCGGGTGATTTCACGCGAGACCGGCGTATGGGACTGGTCGACCACCGCCAGTCGCACGTTGCGGACGTCCTGGGTTGCCGCGTAGCCGAAGAGCAGGAGCTGGATGACCGGGGCGAGCAGCACGAGCGGCAGGGTGCGGCGGTCCCGGCGCAACTGGATGACCTCCTTGCGCGCGACGCTCAGTATGCGTTCAATCACAGCGACCTCCGTAGCCGCCCGACTGACGTGCCGATGAGCACGGCCGCAAACAGCAGGCTGACGAGCAGCGGCTGCAGCACGGCTTCCAGCCCGGCGCCCTTCATGTAGATTGCCCGGAGCATCGTCAGGAAGTAGCTGGCCGGGACCATGTCGGCGACGAGCTGGACCAGGCGCGGCATCGAAGCGATCGGGAAGACAAAGCCGGACAAGAGGATGGTCGGCAGTATCGAGGCGAGAAATGCCACGTACATCGCCACCTGCAGGCTGTCCACGAAAGTGGAAATCAGCAGGCCGAGTGCGAGACCGGCGAGCAGGAACGGCAGGGAGAGCAGTACCATCAGCAGGAAGCTGCCTTGCATCGTGACTCCGAATACCAGGGCGCCGGCGATCACCACGGCCAGCAGGTCGAAGACGCAGATTAAGCCATAGGGGAGCAGCTTGCCGATTATAAACGCGGTCGGTCGAATCGGCCCGGCGCGCAGGATTTCGATAGTGCCGCGCTCCTTCTCCCTGACCACCGCCAAAGACGGCAGCAGGATGGTCATGAACATTGTGATGATGGCCAGCAGGCCGGGAACCAGGAACGCGGTGCTACGCTGGGAAGCGTTGAAGAGAATCTTGGGTCGTGAGAAGAAAGAGGCGGCACCGGAACGTTGCACCATCAGGGCCTGGGTGTAGGCGAGGATGACTGAACCGGTCGTCGAATTGGACCCGTCGACCAGGAGTCCTACCTGCACCTGTCTGCCGGCCTGCAGGTCGCGGCTGAACCCAATCGGTATTACGAGTCCCATCCGGCACTGCCCTCGGTCGATGAGGTGCCGGGCTTCTGATTCCGCATCGGCCGAACCGACCAGCTTGAAGTAGCCGGAGGCGGTGAAACTTTCCACGAAGCCCCGGCTTTGCGCCGACCGGTCCATGTCGACGAGGCAGAAGGGCACATCTCTGACGTCCAGCGACAGCGCGTAGCCGAACAGCAGCAGTAGGAAGACCGGTATTATCAGCGATATGAAGAGCGTGCCGGGGTCGCGGATGATGTGGATGAACTCCTTGTTCATCACAGCAGAGAGCGAGCGGAGCGCGAGTCGTCCCTCGCCGGTGCGCTTCACCTCACGCATTCGATGCCCTCACAAGCTGCACGAAAACATCCTCAAGCGTGGGCCGGTCGGGCGTTACCGATTCGAGCGACGTGCCGGCCTGGGTCAGCAGGCCGGGCAGAGCAGCCCGCGCCCGGTCCGGGTCACGAGTGACCAGCCGCAAACTGCCTCCGTATATCGAAGTCTCGCCCAGGTCCGGCCGGCCGAGCAGGGCCGAGAGGCACTTGCCCAGTGGCGAACAGGCGATGTTGAGGGCGCCGCCTTTGGCGAGGCTGCGCACGTGTTCCGGCGTACCCTCGGCGATGATCCGTGCCTGGCTTATCAGGCACAGCCGGTTGCAGTACTCGGCCTCGTCGAGATAATGGGTCGTGACGAGCACAGTCTTGCCCTGGCCAGCGAGTACGTGAATCAACTCCCAGAACTTGCGGCGCGATGCCGGGTCCATCCCCGACGTCGGCTCGTCGAGGAACAGCACACCGGGGTCGTGCAGGATTGCGCATGCCAGGGCTAGGCGCTGGCGGACGCCGGTTGGTAGCTCGGACGCCTGCACCTGCCTGAATCGCTCCAGCTCGAACCGGGCCAGGGCGTGGTCGATTGCGGGCCCCAGCGCAAGCCGCGACAAGCCGTACACCGAGCCGAAGAAATCCAGGTTCTCCTGCGCGGTCAGGTCCTCGTACAAGGAGAACTTCTGGGACATGTACCCGACCGACTGCTTGAGCCGGGCGGTGTCACGCAGCACGTCCAGGCCGAGTACGCGGCAGGTCCCGGACGTGGGCGCGAGGATGCCGATGAGTACCTTGATTGTGGTCGTCTTGCCCGCGCCGTTCGGGCCGAGGAAACCGAATACCTCGCCGCGTTCGATATGGAACGAGATGTGGTCGACCGCGGTGAAGCTGCCGAACCGGCGCACGAGGTCGCGTACTTCGATGGCGTTGTTGGTCATCGGGCCCCGGCGAGGATGAGCACATCCTCAAGCGTGGGTTGGGCTGATTCCGGCCGCGCTGATATGCCGGCTGCTGCGAGCGCCTCCACCGCGCACTCCAGCGCTCCGTGTTCGTCCGTGATGAGGAAAGCTACACCAGCGCCGAGCGGTTGGACCGAAGTTATCCGTGGGCAGGCGCGGAGTGCTGCCGCTGCTTGTCCGTGTGCGTCTGTGGCAACAAAGAAGCGGCGGCCGCGCAAACGCGCCAGCAGTTTCTCAGGCGTGTCGCAGACCTTGATTGTACCAGAGTCCATCAGCGCGATGCGGTTCGAGCGCAGCGCCTCTTCGAGATATACCGTCGAATAGATGATGGTCTTGCCGCGCGACAGGTAGTCGGTCAGGATGCCCCAGAACTCGCGCCGGGACAAAGGGTCAATGCCGGTTGTCGGCTCGTCCAGAATCATCAACTTCGGCTCGTGCACGAGCGCGCAGGCGAGAACCAGTTTCTGCTTCATCCCGCCGGAAAGATTGCCGGCCTGGAACTTGCGGAACTTCTCCAGGTGCGTCAACCGCAACAGACTCTCGACCCGGCCGCGCGTTGCCTCCCGGTCCAGGCCGTAGAACGCGCAATAGAACTCGAGGTTCTCCTCGGCCGTCAGGTCGGCATAGATGGCAAAGCGCTGAGGCATATAGCCGATGGAGTAGCGGAGAATTGGCGGCCGGTTGATGCCGTCACTGCCGAGGATTGTCACCGAGCCCGAATCGGGCTTCAGCGTGCCGGCGAGGATGCGGAGCAACGTGGACTTGCCCGCGGCATCAGGCCCCGAGATGCAGAACAACTCGCCCGGCGCGACGTCAAGCGACACTCCATCGAGCGCCCTGGTGGCGCCATAGGTTTTGCCCAGTCCGCTCACAGACACTGCCGTCATCGACATGAATCATAGTTGAAGCGGCCTTCCTCGGCAAGTCGGGGGTGCTGTGTGGCCGGCTACAGGATGCTCATCCCGACCTCGGTTCAACATGCTGCGCTCAGTTCAACACTCCACCGTTGCTCACTCCTCAGTCTCACATTTCTATATTTTTAGAAATGTAGATATGAGTAACGAGGATGGAGAATTGCGGTCGGGGTGGTGTCTTTCGCCAGTCGAAGCCATCAATCGAGGACAGGTAGACGCCGGGAGGCGGATTCAGACGGACCGGAAATCGGAGACCGGGGGATGCGGACTCGCCTGAGCCGGGCTTTCCATCTACCATCAACCGAGTACGCGCTGAAGCTTCCTGAGGTGCTCGACTATGAGTAAGGACTTTGACGTCGTCGCTTTCATGCGGCGTCGCCGTGAGGAGATTGACCGAGAGGATGAGGGCCTGTCTTGGTAAGAGCGGGCGCACAGGACGCGAGAGGTAATCAAGGACAGCCCGCTCTGACGTCATCTGAAGGACCGCGTGGCCGAGCCCATCTCGCTCGAACCGACGGTCATGTCCGAGAAGCTGCAGTGGCCTCGACCGGCCGAGCAGGGCACCCAACCGCTCGTAGGCGGATTCAGACAGACCAGAATTCAGAAATCAGAGACCAGAAGGCAGAACCGCCAAACCCGCCTCTGGATACTTGCACTTGTGAGTTGGGCACTCACGCTCCAGGGCGCGTCCTTGGCGGTTCTATTCCGGTTTCCGGGATTCAGGAGCGGACTTGCGTCCGAATGTCTGTGACCTACAATAGAGAGTGAGCGGCAGCAGTCCAGTGTGGCGGGTGAGAGTGTTCGGCCCGGAGACGCCGGCGCTGGTCGGCATCGTTACGCGGATGAAGGACTGGGAACTCGTGCGGTCCGAACACTGGTACCGAATTCCGGTGCGCAACGCGCCGGAAGGGTTCGAGAGCATTCAGTATCTTGCTTTCTACCAGACAAGGTTGTTCGGCAAGGAGAAGTGGGCGGTGAAGTGGTACGCGCGAGTGCGCGGTATCAGCAAGGCGACGCGGCGCGAGCTGCTGCCGGACGAACCGGCGCACGCGCGTGCCGGGGCCGAGTACTACAAGGTCGAGCTTGGTGAGTTGCAGCGGCTGCCGCATCCGATTCCGAGTCATCGCTGGCGCAGGATTGTGTTCATTCCTACCAGTCTTGAGCGCCTGCTGCACGCGCGGGAAATCAATGACCTGTTCAAGGTCAGCCCGATTGAGGAGAAGCTCTACTTCACGCTTCAGGACGCCGGCCTGCCTGCCGAGCGGCAGTACTTTGTGCGCGAAGAGGGTTCAGGCTACATGCTCGACATGGCCGTGTTCTGCCGTGACAACAACCTCGACATCGAGTGCGACGGCGATACCTACCACTCGGGCCGGGACAAGGCCGACCAAGACCGCGAGCGCGACAACACGCTCACGACCGCGGGTTGGCACATACTCCGCTTCTCAGGCAGGAGAATCCTGCGCGATACCGGCCACTGCGTGGATACCGTCAAACGGACGGTACGACGCCTCGGCGGCGTGAGTGGCGCAGAGCCCTAGCACTGACTCGCCACGCGGACCGAGCAGCCACGATGAGTATGAGCGATGGGGCTGATTCGAGCTTGGGTCAAGCAGCGGCGCCGGGATTCCGTCGCGTCAGAATCTGACGGAGAGGAACCGGATGTTGACAGATGGGCGTTTGGTTCCGTCTATTTGCCGCACCGACGCCAGACCGACCGACCCCGGCACGAACCTGCTTCCGTACGAATCTCGAGGCCGACTGAGGTTGTAGCCGTACACTGTGATGATAGGCATGGCGGCCAGCACCGCGAGGCCAAGGTCGCTGACCGCAGCGCCGCCGCCGGGGCCGATCCTGCTGGTAACGTCTACCCACGTCCCGGCATCCAGCAGGACCACGCCTAAGGTTGCCGTGCCAGCCGTCCAACCCAGGGTGGGTAGGAATCGACCGTGCTGCTGGAAGGCGTTACCCGCGACGCAAGTCCCGCCCGCCCAGCCGGCGAGGACGGCTGGGATGCCGAAAAGGCCGCCAATCGCAAGCATCCGGTTCGTGTTATTCCCGCCTGACCCTATGCCGATGGCCACGCCGAAGCACGCTCCCACAAGGGCGCCGGCAACCGCACCACCTGCCTCAGCCGCGTAGATACCGAAGTTCGGCTCGCGTCGCGGCGTCTCGTACGTCTGGCCGTCGACAATCGTGGCAGCCACGACTGCCAACAGCACCATGACTTTCAGGTAGCTGCTCATTGCGGGATTGTATGATATCGGCGGGCGGGTGTCAAACGCACGGGCACAGCGTCCGGCGGGCTAGCAACTGATGGGTCGCTCTCTGATGAGGGCGCTGAGGATGATGCTGAGTACGGTCAGGACGAGCAGCGCAAGCAGGGAGCCGGTCATCGCGCCGGTCGCAGGGGACTTGAGCGCGTCCATGCCGAAGATGAAGACGATGCCCGAAATCTGGCCCATCACTATCAGGAGGCTGTTGGACGTGCCTTCCGGCGCCGGGTGGGTAAGTTCGGCCCCAAACTGGAACCCGATCGGTCCGGAGCTGAGCAGGAAGAACCCGAACACGAATCCGGAGACCAGCAGCAGCCAGTAGCTGGTCGCAAAGGCCATACCGGCAAGCCCGGGAATGAGGCCGCAGAGCGAGAGAATAATGTACGGCTTGCGGCGACGGGCCTTGTCCGAGAGGATGGGCATGATTACGGCGCCGATGATGCCGCCGATGAGCATCAGGCCGCCGAGCAGCCCGGCCTGGGATATCGAGAACCCGCGCGGTCGCACGATGTTCTCAATCCATGTCGAGACTCCGTTGAACATGCCGAGGCCGATGAAGAAGACCGCGAGCAGGAGCAGGAAGTCGCGCTGGCGGAGCATCTGCTTCAGGCCGTCGAACATCAGCACCCGTTCGTCCTGGCCGGCCGGGCAGGGCGGGGTCGGGGGCTTGGCCCTGGCAAAGACAATGAACCCGAGCGCGGCTGCGACTGCGACAATTCCGTAGATGAGGAGCATGGTCGGCATGTCGTACTTGACCAAGAACGCGGGCGTAATGAGCATGGCGACGAGGATGCCGAGATAGATGGCAAGCGTGCCCAGGCCCACGGCGGTGGCGCGTTCCTTGGTGGGAAACCACGCCGCGGCCAGCTTGGTGACCGCGCCGACCACGAGCGGCTGGCCGAGGGCGATGCCCATCTGGGAGGCAAACATGAGCGGGAAGCTCGCGGCGAACAGGCCGCGCGTGAGCGCGAAGAATGCGGTCAGTACCGCGCCGATACCGACCGCGGTGCGGAACCCGAGCGTGTCTATCATCCACGCCGAAGGAATCACCAGCACAACGTAGATGGCCATGAAGCTCATGGACAACAGGCCGATGACAAGGTCCGACGTGTGGTAGAACTGCGCTGCCGCGCCGGTAATCGGGGCAAAGGTTATCCAGAGCAATTGGGTCATCCCGGCGATGAACATGAAGCTCAGCAGGACAACCCAGCGGTAGCCGTAAACTCGAAACGGCTGCGGTTCCGCGACCGGCGCTTCAGCGTTTGTCATGGAGCCAGCATAGACACGCCCGGCCGGAAGTCAACGCGGGCGCGAGGAGAGTAGGACGGGAGCATACAGCGTTCAGTAGTCAGCATTCAGGGGCGCATCAGGCCGAGGCCCACGGTTCGAACGAGGGCCAGGTCCAGAACTGGGGATTCGGTGGATAGCCGATAGCCCGCGGCTCCCGGCCTGTAGCCCGGATTTGGGAAAAGCGGGAGCATCGCTCCCGCAATCCAAGGTGTTCACCATCGCAGCAGCCCGAATCGTGAGAAAGTCTGTACATAAATTAGCTTAAGTGGCCGAAAGAGAATGCGTTAGGAGTCATGAATGTCACTAGAATCGACATTCCGAGAGTTACGGTGGGAACCGTTCCCGGAACGGTTCACGGGGTGGCTCGGAAGGCGACCGGTAGTGCGACTGTCGGGCCGAATGCCAAGGCGAGAGCCGGGCGGGTCTGGCCCGCGATTCGGACCTGCATTCTCGGGTGGAGAGCCCGGTTGTCTCGGAGCACGAACCGGCCCGTGGTTTCCATCTCGGTGCTGACCGTGGCTCGGAGTGCTATTTGCCGGGGCGTTCGCGGGCCGGTTCGCAGAGGCACTTGCGGTTTGAGTCGCGGAGAGACTTGCGGCGCCCGTCATGGACTGCTTGACCGGCGGCGCCGCAGTCCTAGAATCAGGCGGTGAGTGAGCCTTCTGATAGGCTCAAGCCGGTCGTATCATTCACTGGAGCCAAGGAGTGCGAATGAGAATTCTATGTTCGGCATTAGTGCTGTCCTGTTCTGTCACTGCGGGCGCGCCGCCGCAGTCGTGGGAGTCACGCGGAATCGGCGGCGGTGGCGCGCTGTACAATCCCGTGTTCAACCCGTTCAACCCCGCGGAAATGTACGCGGGCTGCGACATGAGCGAGCTGTTCCATTCGTACGACACCGGCCGCACCTGGAACATTGAACACTTCGACGTGATTCAGGGCGGGAATCACGTCGGGGTCCAGTTCACCTCTGACCTACAGGTGCGGTACAGCGTTGACTATACCAATGACGGCATGACACCGGTCAAGACTGCAGACGGGGGCAATTCGTGGTTGGCCTTGCCCGGTGACCCCACCTATGGTTCGTGCTGGGAGATGGCGGTTGACCCGAAAAACACGACCAACCTGCTCGTGGTTGACTATACGCACCTCTACTATTCGTCCAACGGCGGGAACAGCTTCGTCCTGAAGTACACGAGCCCGATGCTAGGCGGCGCGTACGTCGCGGGCGCGTTTTGGGACCTGCCGAACATTTACCTTGGCACCAACGCCGGGCTGCTGGTTTCGACCGACGGCGGCAGCACCTTCAGCATGCAGCCGTACGCCGGCCTGCCCGCGGGTCAGGCCATGCTCTCGTTCTGTGGGGCGAAACAGGGCGGGAAGACCAGGTTCTTAGGAGTGGCGGCCGATACCGGGAGCATCTACGTTGGAATCTTCGGCAGCGACTACCGGAGCATTGCGACCGGCATCTATGCGATGGACGTGGGCCAGCCGAGTTGGACCATCAAGGAGAAGGGCATCCAGATTGGCAACGACTATCCATTTTTCGTCGCGATGGCGAATAGTGACACCAGTACGGCATACGTCGCGGGCAGCGGGTCTGGCGGCGCGCCCACGGTGTTCAAGACGACCACTGCCGGCGACACCTGGGTGCAGACATTTCTTGCGGCGGGCAACCAGAACATCTACACCGGTTGGTGCGGAGCCGGCGGAGACCGGGGCTGGGGTTATGCCGAGTGCGCGATGGGCCTCGGCGTGGCGTCCAACAATCCGAGCCTGGTCGCGTTCAGCGACTACGGGTTCGTGCACCTCTCGGCCGACGGCGGGCAGAACTGGCGTCAGTGCTACGTGACTGCGGCGACCCAGAACCCAAAAGGCAGCAACATCACGCCCGGCCGGTTCTATGAAGGCGTGGGCCTTGAGAACACTTCGTGCTGGGACGTGCTCTGGCTGAATCGTGACAGCATCTTCGTCGGGTTCGCGGACATCAACGGCATCCACAGCACCGACGCCGGGACAACGTGGGCCGTCATTCCAAACCTGACTCTGAACTCGGTATGCCGGCTGGTCGAGCATCCGCAGACCCACGTGCTTTACGCGGCCATTTCGTCGGTCCACGACCTGTACCAGAGCACCTATCTCAGGGACGCGAAGATTGACGGTGGCAACGGTAACGTCAAGTTCTCGACCGACCGGGGCGCGAGCTGGAATACTCTCCACAACTTCGCGAAGCCGGTAGTCTGGATTGAGCTCGACCCGAACCGGCCGCACCGGATGTATGCCGCAGTCGTCAACCACAATAGCGGGCAGGGCGGAATCTGGATGACAAACGACCTGCAGAACGGGGCTTCATCCAACTGGACTCTACTCACCGCGCCGCCGCGCACCCAGGGACACCCGTACAACATCCGCGTGCTCAACGATGGCACCGTGCTTGTCTCGTTCTCGGGACGCATCGATTCGACCGGGCACTTCACCGCCAGTTCCGGCGTGTTCGCAAGCGCGGACTCGGGCCTGACGTGGCAGGACCGGTCGGACGCAGGCATGGACTATTGGACCATGGACGTTGTGGTTGACCCGCACGACAGCCAGCAGAACACGTGGTACGGCTGCGTGTTCAGCGGTTGGGGCGGGCCGCCTAACGGGCTCGGCGGCCTGTACCGCACGACCAATCGCGGGCAGAACTGGACCCGCGTCAACGACCTCGACCGTGTCGGTTCCTGCACCGTGAGCCCGCGAGACACCAATGAGATGTACCTGACCACTGAGGTAAACGGGCTGTGGTACAGTGCGAACCTGCGTTCGCCCAGCCCCACATTCGACCTCGTGAGCAGCTACTCGTTCCGGCACCCGGAGCGGGTCTTCCATGACCCATACGACACGAGTGGACTGTGGGTCACGAGCTTCGGTGCAGGAATCAGGCTCGGCTCGACCGCGACCGGCATCGGCAGCGAAGCTCAGAGGCTCAAGCCGGGTCAGGTCAGCGGGCGCGTGTTCAGGCAGGGCGCAGAGGTTGTGTTTGCCGGCGTCCCAGCCGGGACGCGTCTGACGATCTTCGACGCGGCAGGCAGGACAGTGTTCGCGACGAGCGCGAGCTCGGACCGCGCGTGCCGCTGGCAGACCGGTGCGGCAACGGCCGGCGTGTACACTTGCCGTCTTGTCGGCAATCGGACGACAATCATCAAAGCGGTCGGCATCAGATAACGTGGGATGCGGACTGCTTGACCCGTGGCGTTGCAGTCCTAGAATCAGGCGGTGAACGAATACCCCGACCGGTTCAAGTTGGTCGCGCCGTTCAAGCCATCCGGTGACCAGCCGGAGGCGATTGAGCGGCTGCTAGAGTTCATTGGTAGCGGGGAGAAGTATGCGACCTTGCTGGGCGTGACCGGGTCGGGAAAGACGTTCGCGATGGCGAATGTCATCGAGCGGCTGAACCGGCCGACCATCATCATGTCGCATAACAAGACTCTGGCCGCGCAGCTCTATGGCGAGTTCAAGGGATTCTTCCCGGAGAACGCGGTCGAGTACTTTGTCTCGTACTACGATTACTACCAGCCCGAGGCGTACGTCCCGGAGCACGACCTAGACATCGAGAAGGACGCCTCAATCAACGAGGAGATTGAGCGGCTTCGGCTGCGGGCCACGTCGGCCCTGGTGGAACGGCGGGACGTAGTGGTCGTGGCATCGGTATCGTGTATCTACAACCTCGGCGAGCCTTGGGAGTTCAGGAATTCGATACTGCCAGTCGAAATCGGCAAGGACATGGACCGGGAGCATCTGCTTGAGGAACTGGTGAAGCTGCAGTACACGCGGAATGACGTGGAGCTGAAGCGGTCAACGTTCCGCGTCAGGGGCGACGTGGTTGACGTCCATCCGTCGCACCGGGACTACGGGGTGCGGGTTGAGTTCGACGGCGGCCAGATTGGAAGGCTGACCGTGTTCGATGTCGTTTCCGGGGACATGATTGAGCGGAAGCCGCGAATGGTGATGTACCCGGCCAAGCAGTTCATTACGACCGAGCAGCAGATTGCGGGCGCAGAGGTGACGATTGAGCAGGAACTCGCCACGCGCGTGTCTGAGTTCGAGGCGCAGGGCAAGCTGCTTGAAGCCCAGCGGCTGAAGACCCGCACGAAGTTTGACCTCGAGATGATGCGGGAGTTCGGCTACTGCCCGGGCATCGAGAACTACTCGCGCCACCTGCTGGGCAAGAAGGCGGGGGAGCGGCCGTACACGTTGCTCGATTACTTCCCGGCCGACTACCTGATGGTGATGGACGAGTCGCACGCGACCATACCGCAGGTGCAGGGCATGTACAACGGCGACCGGGTGCGCAAGCAGACGCTCGTGGACTACGGGTTCAGGCTGCCGTCGTGCATGGACAACCGGCCGCTGCGGTTCGACGAGTTTGGGATGCTGGTGCACCAGGCGGTGTTCACGTCGGCCACGCCCGGGCCGTACGAGGCGACGGTGAGCCAGGGCCGGGTGGCAGAGCTGATTGTCCGGCCCACCGGGCTCATTGACCCGAAGATGAGCATCAGGCCGACCAAGGGGCAGGTTGACGACCTGATTGCCGAGGTCAGGAAGCGTGTCAAGCGCCGGGAGCGGGTGCTGGTTACGACTCTGACCAAGCGGATGGCTGAAGACCTGGCTGAGTATCTCACGGAGATGGGCATAAAGGTGCGATACCTGCATTCGGAGATTGGCGCGATTGAGCGGGTAGACATCCTCAGGCAGTTGCGGCTGGGTGAGTTCGACGTGCTGGTGGGCATCAACCTCTTGCGCGAGGGCCTCGACCTGCCGGAGGTGAGCCTGGTGGCCATCCTGGACGCGGAC
>JAPLUO010000414.1 GCA_026397595.1 Caldifarciminota bacterium | reverse complement strand
CGTGCTGGTGGGCATCAACCTGCTGCGCGAGGGGTTGGACCTTCCCGAGGTGTCGCTGGTAGTGATTCTCGACGCGGATAAGGAGGGGTTCCTCCGCGATGAGCGGTCAATCATCCAGACGTCGGGACGGGCGGCACGCAATCTCAGCGGCGAAGTGATTCTCTACGCGGACATCGTGACGCGTTCCATCCGGAACGCACTCAAGGAGATTGACCGGCGGCGGCAGAAGCAGATTGAGTACAACGCGGAGCACGGCATCGAGCCGCGCTCGATTGAGAAGTCGATTGACCAAGTCCGGTTGACCACGTCTGTCGCGGACGCCAAGGCAGAGGGAGAGAGGGAGGAAGGGATCGAGGGATCGAGTGAGGAGCCGGACAAGGTCGAGCTGCTGGTACGGCTGCAGAGGGAGATGGAACAGGCGGCGGCGCTGCTTGAGTTCGAGAAAGCGGCGAAGCTGCGGGACCGGATTCACCAGGTGCGGCAGCAGATTGACGACGAAGAGTGGAAGGATTCGCGCAAGCGCAAACTGAGGCGACGCTGACGGCCCGCTGTTCGCGGCTTCCGTCCCCTCCGACGCGCTTGACTTTCCGGCAGGGGTATGTATAAGTTTCTCATGGTGAAGTTGACCGAGTTGGCCGCTCTCAGCGGGTGTCACCCTGCCTGCGGCGGCTGTCATTCTGCTTGCTTCTGCGGTCATCCGACGACGGGGCGAAGCGACGTGAGAATCGTGCTAGGCGAGCCCCGCTCCGGAGTGAAGTGGCTATGGCGATAATCGAGAAGAGAATCAGGCTGATTGGTTCTAAGGGCAGCCGGGAAGTCCGGGTGCTGTTCGACAGCGGCGCAAGCTACTCCGTCATCCAGCCTGGACTGGCCCGTGAGATTGCACGTTTGGAGCGGCTACCCACGCCGAAGCATTTCGGCACGGCGGAGAAAGGTCGAAGGGTAACGGCCGAGGAGCGCGTGAGCTTGGACTTCAAGCTTAACGGGAACACGCTCAGTGACGAGTTCATGGTTGTATCTGGCATCACCGAATCGGCAATCATCGGCGCGGCCACGATGCAGAAATGGCGCATGAAGCTCGACTTCGAGCACGACCGGGTCATCGTTGACCCCCGGGTCGCAAAGCTGCGACTGCTCGGGTTGTGTTCAGCATCGGGCGCAATGCGTCAGGGGCGTGCCCTTGGCACGTCTGCTGCACAGACAGACAGACAGACAGACAGAATCCAGCTCTAGACAACGCAAGATTTCGCCGGCAACAGTCGGCGGCGCTCCTTCCGGTCCGCACGGCGCTGGAAGGTGTTGAGAGCAAGGTTCCTGCAAACGGCGGCACCAAGCCGGCGACTTGGTGGACGCATGTCTTGTGCGCGCGTGCGGTAGCGCTCGGAGGCTTCCTTTGAACAAGTCCCAAGAACCAGCAGTCCGCAAGCGAGTCGACTGGGTCAGAATCGGTTCTTATGCGGGTGGGGCCGTGTCCGTGCTCCTATTGCTCGGCCTGCAAGTCTGGCGCGCCGGCGCAATCGCCGTTGTTCTCTTCACGTTCCTTTGCGCTGGAATTGGAGCGGCGGTCGGCGCGGGAATCCAGTACTTGGCGGGCCGGCGGCGATCATGATTCTTCACGCAGATCCGCGCAGCCTGTCTGAGGAAGGAGAAAGTGAGGAGGCTAGCGTGACTTTCCTACCCAATTGGCCCTGATACGCGGTAACGCTAGTACCGGCCTGCATTTACCTTCAGTCCCGTTGTATATACTGAATAGATAGATAGCTGAAGCCAAATCCTCCGTTTCCAACAGAGATTCATCGGGGCGCAGGCGACTGCTTTCGCTT
>JAPLUO010000149.1 GCA_026397595.1 Caldifarciminota bacterium | reverse complement strand
GCCTCCTTACCGTTAATAGGCGGCTTGTTGGCCCGTACCCTTGCGGGAACGTCATGGGTCTCCCGAGTTCCGATGTTGACCCTTTGATACCTTGCCACGGACTTCGACCCCGCCAGCTTCGCATCACCTCGCATAACGGTGACGAGAATGTTGCCTGCGGCACAGGGAAACGCCTCGGCGACTGGGACGACGGATATTTCGGGGCTCAATACCTTCACTTTCGTTGTGGCCCGGTATCTCATTCCTCTGGCTTCACGATGGCGGATTACTCCACCAGGTGCAGAGTTCAGTTCTGAGGTGGCAGCTACGCCTTTTCTCAGGTCTGACTTTCACAGACTGGTCACGCATCAGCTTATCTCGGCGCACTCCCTGCCAGCCCCCAGCGTCGAGCTTCTCCTGCACAAGCCGCTGGAGTTCTGCGGGGTCAAGTGCATCCCGTCCACAGCCCTCGCGGTCGAACAGGACGATGGCGTGTTGGTGGCTGTTGCGAAATACTTGGAGGAAATCTGTCGCCTCCAACAGGACACCTGCATCATGGTGAGGGTGCCGGTATACGTCTGCGGTTATCGGCCGTATCTGGAAATTGGCTTCCCTCCGCACCAGTGCAGTCACGCCTGCCTCCATCTTCTTGTCTGCCACAAGCGCGATGAGGTCTTTCATCCCAAGACTCCAGCGGCATACAGGGTTTCGAGCGCGACCTGCCCTTTCCATGTCCTGAGTGCCGGGTGTTCATCGCCGCGAACGATGCTCGTGGCACCGCTCTCGGCCTGCGCGAAGCAGAGCAGGTCGGTCAGCTTTGCCAAACTTAGGAAGAGTGGTGAATGAGTGGCGCACAGCACCTGACCCTCATAGACCGACGACAGCGACTCGTACACGGCCTCAATTGCCTTCGGGTGAATCCCGTTCTCGGGTTCCTCTACCAGGTACACGCCGGACGGACCGGGAAGATATGCCAGCAGCGTCAACGCCAGAAGGCGCAGTGTCCCATCAGAAACAAGCCATGACGGCACCTCGATGCCAGTTCCGTACTCAGCGACCAAGAACGGGAATCGGTCCACCTCTCGCTCTCTGATGTGAATGTTCTTGAGCAGAGGCAAGACAGACTGGACGTGCTCCAGCCAGCGACCGAAGCGGCGCTCGTCTGACTGGCGGAGTCTGCGCAGAACCACGGGCAGGTTGGAACCATCCGGGCGAAACGTGAAGGGCACATCGGGACGACACGGCTCGCGCATGGCCCGACTGTTGAGCGAGAGCATCTGCACGCCATCACGCAGAACTTCCCGGGCCCAGACTGTCACCGGAAAGCGCTCCTCTTCGGGGACCATTACCAGGGCTGCCTTGCCAGCGACTCGCTGCGGGAAGTTCCACTCGGTTGTCTCAGACTTGAATGTCGCCCTGCCTCCTTCACCCAGCGAGATGACACGCCGCCAGCCGGGCGGGCCTTTCTTGAACCTGCCCAGCACTATCGTCGCGGGCGGCTGTGGCTCAGCGGGAAAGGGCAGCGGCATTTGGTCACAAGCTTCCGCTTGTTCGGTGTCATCAGGCGACTCGGGCAACAGAAAGAAGTTCTCCGTCAGAAGTTGGATGCCACCCTGTTCAGGCTCCACGCCAACCTCAATCTCGTAACGGCAGTAAGGGAACCTGCGTCCATTCTGCGGGGCGCGAGAAAGGACGGATTCAGGCACTCGCAACTCTACGGCCATCTGGAACCCCTGCGTCTCCCGCTTCCACGACAATTCCTGCAAGGTCTGCGCTCGACTGCGAACGGCGGCCTCGGGTCCATTCTGGAGTACGTCCCTGATGAAACCCACCACATCAAGGAATGTGCTCTTGCCGCTCGCATTTGGCCCGACCAGGATGTGGAAGTTGCCCAGACTAACATCGACGTGCCTGAGGCACCGGTAGTTCAGGGCCTGAATTCTAGACACCATTGCTCACCTCGCTTTCTGCGCTGTCGCGTCTGTGCCGACCCCCATCACCCTCATCACTTCGTTCCCTCTGAAGTCAATCACCTTCACCGCAATTCGCTTGTGCTTACCGGGCTGGAATGGGAACGACTTGGTGCCGCGCATCAGCGCGAATGCCTCCGGCTCAATCTGCGCCTTCAGCGCCCGTTGCAGCTTGTCCCACGCATCCTTGTCGCCGGGGAAGAACGCCTGGCAAATGTGGAACGTCATCCCGTCGTAATCGGTGTCGAGGAACCACGCCGCCACGTCCTCGCCGCCGGTTGACTCGGCCTTGCCGGTCAGCGGGTCGTAGATGTCCACGCCTGCAAGTTCCACAACAAGCGTGTCGTCCTTGCCCTTCGTCACACGCACATCCGGCTCGCCGTACGCGGTGAATATCTGACTGGCCCTGCTTGTCTTCAACAGGTCACCGATAAGCACGTCCGGCGCGACGTTGACAAAGTCTACAGTCAGCCCTTTCACCGGGGCCTTCTGAATCAGCGCCCGTGCCTCCGGGTCGAAGCTGAACCCGCAGAACAGCAGCACGTCGTAGCCGTTCATCTTCGCGGCCGGCGTTGACTCCTGCACCTGGTATGCGGTCACCGGCCCATGCTGAGGGCCGAAGCTGATGGCGACCTTCAGAGTCTTGCCGTCACCATTCCCTCCCCCTCTCCCATTGGGAGAGGGTTGGGGTGAGGGTGCTTCTGCCTCGGCGTGCAGGAATCCAAGGCTCACCGGCCTGATGTTCGTCAGTTCCATCTTCCGGCCCTTCGGGAAAATCACACTGCCCTGCAGCTTCAGCAGGCCAATCATGTCCGAAAGATAGTCACCGGCCTTGTCCGAGATGCGGCCCTCAGCCTCGCTCGTCTCAAACTGCGGCACGGGCGTGGCCGCGTCCGGCGCTTCCATAGCCGGAGCCGGAATCGCCTCGACCGTGAACGGTCCACTCACGCGCACAACGCCCGACTTCTTGAACGGCCGGTCATAGAGCGTCTCCTGCGGCGCGTTCCGCTGAATCGTCGCGTCAATGCCCTTGCGCTTCGCTTGCTTGGCAGTCCAGAACCGGCGATGTGCCTCTCTCGCGTCCTTGGGCCAGTCCTTCTCGGCCTCGCGCGGAACCTCCCACTCCTGCCACCCCTCGCCCCGCTTGTCATTCTGAGGCAAAGCCGAAGAATCTCCTGCCTTGCCGCGCCGGAGACTCTTCGCTCCGCTCAGAGTGACAGACTTGGGGCTGACGGTAACACCCTTGAGCGCCTTGTTCAGTACCTTCAGTGCTTCATCAATCTCCGGCTGGTACTTCGCGCCAATCGCGTCAATCTCAGAGTTCTTGGCGATGGACTCCAACGTGATGTGCGGCACGGTTTCGTACTTGAACCCGGCCGAAGGCCCTCGCTCCGTGTCCTGCAACTCGAAGTAGTCGTACTTCGCCGTCAGCAGCCGCTGCCTGGCAATCTGCAACGCCACCCGCGACGTATCGCAAGTCACCCACCTCCGGCCCCACTTCTCCGCGCAGAATGCTGTAGTCTCGCTTCCGCACGTCGGGTCAAACACCAAATCCCCCGGGTCCGTCGTCATCAGGATACAACGCTCGATGACTTTCCGGTGTGTCTGTACGACGTACTGCTTGTCGCTGCTGAAGGCACCGAATTGCGTGTCATCCCACCGGTTAGAAAGACGACCCCTCGCTCGCTCGTCTCTGTACTTCTTCCAGCGGACCTGTTTGTCGCTGAAGCGGAGGACGCGGTCAGCTGCAACTACTCTTGGGAAGTTAGCCGGGTCGAATGACCACTGTCGCCGCTCAGACGGAAGGAAGACACCGCCCTGGAAATGAAGCGGCCCACCACGTGTCTCGCTTGGATGCTGCGACGTCATGTCCGCGAGTTCGTACTCACCCCTCTCATCTTCGCCTACGGACGAGAACTCCTCGTCTTGGTCGCCGTAGAGCTTATGGAACTTCAAACCACGAGTCTCTCTGGCATACCACAGGAGGTAATCAGTCACACGTGGCAGGGCCACTGTGGAACTGCCCGTGGAAGTCGCGAACGCAACCAGAGCGACAAATCCCTCTCCGCCAAAGATTTCGTCCATGACGCTGCGCACGACGTGGACGTTTTCATCTCCAATCTGCACGAAGACCGAGCCGGAATCGGCTAGGAGGTCTTTGGCAAGGAGCAGGCGGTCGCGGAGGTAGGTGAGATATGAATGGATGCCGAGTTTCCAGGTGTCGCGGTAGGCCTTGATTTGCTCCGGCTCGCGGGTGAGGTCTTCGTCTTTGTCCTTCACGTCGCGGCGGTCGGTGCGGGCCTGCATGTTGGAGGCGTATTTGATGCCGTAGGGCGGGTCAATGTAGATGCACTGGACCTTGCCCGCCATGCCTTCCTTGACCAGCAACGAGTTCATCACGAGAAGTGAGTCGCCGAGTATCAGACGGTTGGCCCAGCCGACGTCGTGGCGGTAAAACTCTATCTGCTTGTCTGCGGGCAGTTCGTTGTTGCCGAACAGGGCCATCTGCGGCTCGGGCTTCTTGACCGCTTCGAGGATGGCGCGGGTCGAAACGCGCTCATGGATGTGGAGCGAGACTACGTCAACGTCAAAGGCCGTATGTTCGGCCTTGCCGGCCCAGACCAGTTGCGGGTCGAGATGTGGGTCGAACGAGTACTTCTGCGTCTGGCGCTCGTGCGCCTCATAGGTCGGCGCGATTCCGGCGGGCGGATTGTTCTTCCGCTTCGCGCCCTTGTGCCGGTAGTCGCCGACTTGTGACTTGCCTAGAGTTCCTTTTTTCGCCATCGGACTATCCTCCCTGCTTGCACGGAAGAGCAGGCCTGACGGTTGTGCCCATAGCCCGTCAGCATATCGGCCAACGGGCCGGAGTCAAGGCGCGGCCACACAGGTGTGGCCACACAGGCAGCCACTGCGCGGGTTGAATTGGCGGGAACAAGCCGGCTAGAGGCCGATTCTGCGGCGCGGCTGCTGACAGCAAGCGGCCGACAGCTACAGCCTTCAGGTGAGGCCTGCGCCTGAGCCCTCCCCTGCTTGCAGCTTGAGGTTTGGGCTGCGCCGAGTGAACTGAGTGCATCCCTCGACCTTCGTGCCTCGGTGCCTTGGTGTTGAAATCCCATGTCGGAACTTGGGTTGACGGCAGGTGGTTGACTGTATCCGCCCGCCGGGTATCATGATGCACCATGCGAGGTCGGAGAGGTAACTCATGCTGAAGCACTTGGCGCTGTGGCTGTTGATCGGGCTTGCCCCGGCCATGGCGGCCGAGCCTGCTGCGACGCCCGACTCGTCCTGGCGCAATCAGGCGCCGCGACTCTATATCCAGGATGAGACCTACGCGGATGTTGACTACATCCGTACCGAGATCACGTTCGTCAACTACGTACGCGACCCAAAGGAAGCCGACATCCACCTGATCATCTCGAGTTCGACCACCGGCAGTGGCGGTTCCGAGTACACGCTGGACTTCAAAGGCCTGGGTACGTTCAAGGACATGAGTTTTGCGCTCCGACACAACACTAAGGCCGACGCCACGAGCGACGAATCCCGCACTGCGCTGGTCGCCGCCATCAAGCGCGGCCTTGCCCCTTATGTCGCCCGAACCGGGCTACGCGATATGCTGTCCGTCGATTTCACGCCTCCTACCTCGGCGACCCCTGTTGCCGACCCCTGGAGGAACTGGGTCTTCACCCTCAGCGCCAACGGCTACGGGGAGGGAGAGCGGTCTTGGATGACGCTGTATGGCTATGGAAATGTCGACATCAGCCGGGTCACCGAGGACGCCAAGCTCGACATCAACGGCTATATGTCGATCACCCACAACCGCTACGACATGGGCGACTCGTGGCTGACCGTGGCGAAGGAGAGTTACGGCAGTTCCGCCTTCTATGCCCGGAAACTATCCAATCACTTCAGCGTCGGCGGCGAAGTTGATTACTTCAACAGCCGCTACAGCAATGTCGCCCTCGGTCTGTCGGCGGTGCCCAAAGTGGAGTACTGCCTCACCCGCTACCCGGAATACGCCCGGCACAAGGTCTACCTGCGCTTCCAACCCAGCGTCTCATACCAGTGTTATTACGACACGACACTCGATGACAAACTCAGCGCGTTTCCCGTCCGGAACGCGCTGCAGGCCGGCGTGACCGCCACCCGCCGCTGGGGCACGGTAGATCTGTCGGTGACCGGTTCGCACTACCTGCACGACCTGAGCAAGAATCGCCTGACCCTGTCCGGCTCGGCCACCCTCCGAATCGTGGCCGGCCTGTCCCTGAACGTCGGCGGCTGGTACGAGCTGATTCACGACCAGCTTTCGCTGCGCAAAGGCGACGCGACCGAGGAAGAACGGCTGCTCCGGATCCGTGAACTTGCGACCGGCTACACCTACTACGGCTGGATCGGCCTGACCTACACCTTCGGGTCTATCTACAACAACATCGTCAACCCGATCTTCTGAGTACGCGTCAGGGAGTATCGGAGACGCCTTGGTGGAAATCAGGGACAGTCCCCTATTTGCGTCCTGCGAGACCGCGGGGACACAACAAATGACTATCGACCGCGGTTGACGAGTATCGGGGCACTTTGCTGGATTGGTTGTCCGATATGTGTCAATGATGATTGCCGGCGGCTGATACAGCCAAGAGAGATTCCTCCACTCCGCTTTGCTTCGGTCGGAATGACACCACGCTTGGCGCTGTTGGCGTCTTGGCGATCTCATACCGTTTTCCGAGCTGCGACCCTAGTATTACTATGTTATGTGTAGTCAATGAGAGGTGGAGGGAATTGCGTCTTGCAGTAGGGGCAATGTCCGATTAACCGGACCAGCCATGGCTGTATCGCTTGCAGTACCTTTTCCCACGTAGCACCAGAAGTTTTTT
>JAPLUO010000307.1 GCA_026397595.1 Caldifarciminota bacterium | reverse complement strand
GAGATTTCCACGCGGTCACGTCGGCGCACAACCTGCTTTCCGCGATGCTCGATAACTCGATCCACTTCGACAACCCGCTCAGGATTGACGGCCGCGAGATTGCTTTCCCGCGCACGATTGACATGAACGACCGCGTGCTGCGGATGATGGTCGTTGGGCTCGGTGGCAGGGCCGATGGGCCGACACGGGAAGACAGTTGCGTGATTACCGCGGCGTCCGAGGTGATGGCGATTCTGGCACTGGCGGTGAACCGGGCCGATATGAAGCAGCGGCTGGCCCGGATTCTCGTTGCCCAGAGCTACGATGACAAGCCGATTACCGCGAACGATTTGGGCGCGACCGGCGCGATGGCGGTGCTGCTGAAGGACGCAATCAAGCCGAACCTGGTGCAGACGACGGAGAATACGCCCGCGCTTATCCACGCCGGGCCGTTCGCCAACATCGCGCACGGTACCGCGAGCGTCATCGCGGTCAATGCGGCCCTGCGGCTATCCGAGTACGCGATAGTTGAGGCCGGGTTCGGGTCAGACCTCGGCGCGGAGAAGTTCGTGGACATCGTTGCGCCGCTCGCGGGCTGGAACGTCTCGGCGTGCGTGCTTGTAGCCACGGTGCGCGCACTCAAGCACCAGGGCGGGGCCAAGGATGCGAAGAAGGGGACGCTCACCGATTTGTGGGCGGGGTTTGAGAACCTGCGCCGGCACATCGGCAACTGCCGGACTCTGGGGCTTGAGCCCGTGGTCGCGCTTAACCGGTTCGAGGCGGATTCGGATGACGACCTTGAGCTGGTGAAGCGGTACTGCCGCGAGCACGGCGTGCCGGTTGCGGTGAGCACGGGTTTCACCGAGGGCGGCAAGGGCTGCGTCGAACTGGCGCAGGCGGTGATGAAGCAGATTGATGAGAAGCCGGGGCAGAACAAGCCGGTGTACGACTACGCGGCGAAGGTCGAGGCGAAGATCGAGACTGTGGCGCAGAAGATATACGGCGCGGACCGGGTCGTGTACACGCCGCGGGCCGAGCGCGACCTGAAACGCATCTACACGCTCGGATTCGACAAGCTGCCGGTTTGCATTGCCAAGACGCAGCTTTCGTTCTCCGACGACCCGGAGTGCCTGGGCGCATGCGAAGGTTTCAAGGTGACGATTTCCGCGGTGCACATCCGGGCCGGGGCAGGCTATCTCGTGCCGGTTGCGGGCGAAATCGAATTGTTACCCGGCCTCGCCAAGAAGCCGAACGCGCTCAAGATAGACATCGCCGACGACGGGAAGCTGAGCGGCTTGTCGTAGCCGCCGGCTTGCGGCTATCGGCAGTCGGTTCAGGCCGGAAACTCGGCACCGCAGAGACCATCAGCCGTCAGCGTCCGGTCCTTCTCGTGCAGCTTCAGCATCCGCTCGACTCAGTCGCTGCCGGGCGACTGGTCGGCATCGTGAACCACCATCTGCGAGGTGACGGACTCCGGGTACGGGCAGGCGACTTCTTGCCAGAAGCGGCGCGACGCTCTGCGGAAGTAATCCACCAGCGCAGCCGGCGACGCGCCCTCCGTGTCCTCCGTGACTCGTTCCTGCAAGCGGTCCTTCATTTCCAGCGCATGCAGCCCGGGCTCGACCGGAAACCGCTGCCATAACGGGCTACTCATCGAAGCTCACCTCCTTCGGGCTTACTATCGTGAGCAGACCGTAGCCGTTCAAGAGGTTCACCTCGTTGTAGCCCTTGATCTTGTCCAACTTGACGATGTGCCTGAAGTTCCAGGACACGATGGCATCCGCTCGCGCGACGGTGGCAGAGGCCACGTGGCGACAATCTTCAAGCCACGCTACCGGTACAACTCCGTGGACCACGTACTCGCGCGCCAAGGCTTCCACCTCCGGCGAGAAGGCGATTCTCTCCCGAACACTGTCCGGCAACTCGGTAAACAGCCGGCGAACCGGTTCGGGCGCGTCAAGCAGTTCGGCCTCGATGATCTCGGAGAATAACAGCCGTGCCCGTCCGGACATCACCGCGTCCAAGACGCGACGCGAATCCTCGGCGAACTCGGCATCGAAACACCCGCCGATGACCGATGTGTCCAGATACAATCTCCAAGCGCGTCTTGTCATAGTTACTCGACCATCACTGTACTATAGCAGGCCCGGACGTGATGGCAAGCCTCAACGACTCGTGTCTCGCCCTCATCCGGGCCGCAAGCTGTCAGCCGCAAGCCGTTGGCTGTCCCGTGCAGCTTCAGCACCCGCTCGACCAACTCGACCATCTTGTCACGCCGCGCCTTGACATCGCTCAGAAATATGGGAAGTGTCTCGCACGGTGCCCTTGCTTTGCCGCACCTTGACTCACGTTGCAGGCTTTCTATCATTGCTCATCAAGGCAAGAGCCCAATGAAGTCGCTGTCGCGCGAACCGGACCTCGTTGTAGCGCAGATTGTACTGTCTGCGCTTCTGCTGGTTGCCTGCGGCAATGAAACCACAACGACAATCCAGAAGCTTGAGCAGCCGCCAATGTCGCTTTCAAGCCCGGCCTTTCCGTACGGCGGCACGATTCCGGAACGTTACTCCAGCAAGGTCTCTCCGCCGCTTGAGTGGAAGAACGTACCCGCCGGGACGAAGAGCTTCGCGCTCATCATGCGTAACCCGGACGCCGAACGCTGGTGGTGTGTACACTGGGTGCTTCTGAACATCCCGGCAGACACACGCTACCTGCCCGAAGGCGCGGGAAGAAGGGCCTTGGTTCCCGGTGGGTCACCGGGCGTCGGCGCCTACATCGGGGTTATGCCGCCGGAAGACCGCCGGTTCAATCGCTACGTAAT
>JAPLUO010000087.1 GCA_026397595.1 Caldifarciminota bacterium | reverse complement strand
TGCAGCAGCTACAGATCAGGCCGCACGAGGTCCACGGGCAATGGAACTACACGATCGCACCACGATTCGACACGCCCACGCCCGGATCGGACCCGACGGAATCCCCGGAAAGGTAAACTTTATTTTGCGGTAAGCCCTAAGTAACGCCACGAGGCGGCGCCGCACGCCTCCGACTGGGTCGGTTGTGTAGAGGCGGCGTTTCGTCCCGAGCGAAGTGCGAGGCTATCTGGGCGGAGGAGGTCCGATGAACGTCAGGTCAGGAAGAGATCCGCTAAGGTCATTCAGACCGTACGCGGCGCTCTTGGTCCTGTCGGCCGGTTGCTTGTTCGCGCAGGGTACTTGGGAGGAGTGCCAGCCCTTTCCGCATGCCGTAGGGGTTTCAGATATGGTGTTCGTGAGGCACGGTGAATCAACGTTCGTGTTCCTGTACAGCGCCACTGGTGGTAACGCTTTCCTCAACGCTTACATGCCAAAGCTAGGGTGGTGGACCGGCAACCTGCCTAGCCCTCCCGTCGCGTCGAACCTCGCTTTGGCATACGCCAGAGACGCGATGAGGATGTACGCGATAGGATACTTCCCCAACAATGGCGGCAATCGGTTCTACACTTATGTCTTCGATTCACCGTCAGGCTCAGGCGGTGTCTGGTCATCAGAATCTCTACCCTTCGATGTTAATCCCAGTGCTTATGGTGGTGGATACACCAAGATGACCTATCGTCGGAACCGCGACTTAGCCCCGCTGCATGCAATGCCGGGCTGGCTGTACGCTATCGGGCGCGGTGCGAGCGCCTATGTGTTCAATCTCTACCGCTATTGGATTCCCAACCCCGGTGACGCTGCTGTGATGGGGTATAACCCCGGCAACACGGCAGTGATAGCCGATGCGACGCCTCATTTCGTCTGGCCATCAGTCCCGAGTGCGCTGGAGTACCGCATCAAAGTCAGCTCAGAATTGTCATTCAGTGCGGTTGAACTGGACACAGTGACGGTCGATACCACGTTCCAAGTTCCCGTAACCCTGCCTCTCACGAACGGTCAGCAATACTGGCAGACTTGGTCCCGTGGCGCCCTGGGGAACTGGACGGCCGGTCCTGTGTTGCAGTTCTCCCTATCGGCCGGATGGGACAGTATCACCAGGATTCCCATCCAATATCTTGATTTTCCTATGACGGGTGCGACTCTAGTGTATACCTGCATGGGGCCCACCTGGCCAAAGGCTGAGAGCCTCTGGTATACCTCCGGAACAGCATCAGGCTGGGACACCATGATGTTGGCATATTCGATACACAACGGTAATTGGCCCGACGCGGTCTTCTACCCCCAAAGTCGTAGCTTGGACCACCAGGACAACATTATGGCATCAGCGCCGAGCGAGTACGGCCTGGAGCAGTCCAACCAGATATACGCAGTGCTTGACACCAATGACACCGTGGGTCACCACTGGAAACTCGACCTGGCGGCGGAGGAGTGGCGGTCTCTCCAGACAAGTACTCCTTTTCCTGTCGGGGCCGGTATGTTCTGTCGTCTTGTGTTCGATGCGGAACTTGACACTCTGTACGCCACTGCCGGGGCGGGTTCGAGTCTTTTCTACGCGCGATGTCCCGGGAGCGGAGATGGACAGCAGCAGGCGGGCGCCAATGGCCCACTGCTTCCTGGACTAGCCGCAACTGCGCGCAGTGGCGTTGTGTCCGTTCGATACTCCCTGTCCGCGCCGGAGCGCGCCCGGCTTGATATCTTCGACCCGGTCGGGCGCAAGGTGCTGTCCCGCGACATGGGCGTGCAGGCCGCCGGTGAGCATTACGAGCAAGTCACACAATCCGAGCTCGGCACACAGAGACAGGTCGCGCGTGCCGGGATTCTCTTGCTCAGACTCACCCACGGCACCACGACGGAGCGGGCCAAGGTCGTTCTCTTCTAGGGACACGGACATCGCAGGTTCTATCGCGTGACTGCCCTGCTTATTGCCTCGCTGCTGACGGGGCAGGTGCACGTTGACACCGTCGTGCGGCTCGCGTTCAAGCCGGGCCACATCGTATATGTCGGGTCGACGAACCGGCTGCTGGCCTTTAGCGCCGCCAACGAGTCGCTGTATGTTTTCAACTGCGGCGACTACTCAATCGATAAGGTCATACCCTTGAATGGGTACTTCAACGCGGGCGTCTATTGGGCCTACAACTGGCAGCGAGACAAGTACTACATGGTTACCATCACCCCGGGTGAGTTGATGGTCTTCGACCCGGCATCTGACTCTCTCATCCGTCGGCTGCCCATTGACTGCGACCGCAGACCATGTTACGCAGCCGAGCACGACCGCGTCTATGTGTGCGACGATACGGTGATGAGAGTACTTGACTGCGGGACCGACTCGTTTGTCGGGTCCGTGCCGCATGGCACATATACCCCTTGGGGGGCGGTCTCGTGGGACTCGGTGGGAGACAAGCTATACGCCACTGCGTACAATGCGCCGACCGAAGATATGCTTCTAGCGTACTCATGCGCCAACGACTCGCCGGTGGCCACGGTCAGCACCGGTATCTTCCGCCCGACCGTGCTCGCGTACTATCCTCCGCTTCACAAGGCGTATCTCGGCTCGGACTGGAGTACGGACAAAGTGGTATCCTATGACTGCGAGCATGACTCGGTGATACGTGAGCTCGCGGTCAACTATCAAGGCCACTCCTACGGCTTCGCCGGCTACGATGCCGCGAGAGGCAAGCTATACTTACCGAATGCAGGCGCCTCAAGAGACACGCTCTGTACCATAGACTGCCGCACCGATTCCATCATCAAACGGACGCCGCTTCCGTACATTGTCCTCAATATGGCGATGGCCAGTCGCACGGGCCGGCTCTATCTCACGATACCCGATCCTACCAACCTCGTAATGGTGCTGGATTGCGAGGCGGATACGCTGCTCGGCCCGGGCTTCGAGACAGGTCGGGGCACGAGGTTCCTGGCATATGACTCGGTACATAACCGCGTGTTCGTCAGTTGCCGAGACTCGTCCATCTACGTGTTGTCGGATGACACGGCAGGTGTGGCCGAGCGTAGACTGCAATTCCCCGCGCTGTGGGATGTCGCCATCTCGCCGAACCCCGCCATTGGCCGCGCGGTGATTCGCTGGCAGGCGCCGGTTGAAGCCAATGTGTCGCTATGTGTGTACAACACTGCGGGGCAACTTGTCAAAGTGCTGGCAGACGGCAGGACCAAGCCGGGCACGTACACGAACGTCTGGAGCGGGACGGATGCGAGAGGCCGGCGCCTGGCCAACGGCGTCTACTTCTGCACGCTCGCGGCAGAGGGGCAGAGGTTCAGCAGGAAGGTGGTGCTGACGGAGTAGATCAGAGAAGGGGTCAAGGAGTCGAGGATTCAAGGATTCGAGTGACGGACTAGAAGTCAGACAATCAGACAGCCGCCCGGTGAGAGCCGGGCGGCTGTCATTATTTGACTTGGCAACGGCTGGGGCGCGAGCCTCATCTC
>JAPLUO010000071.1 GCA_026397595.1 Caldifarciminota bacterium | reverse complement strand
GGCACCTGAAGTGGGACACCGGTTCCTGGCTTGTGTCCGACGGTGACAGCACGATTTACGCCTTCAAGGGTAAGTACCACGAGTTCTACGCCTACGACGTCGTCGCGGGCACCTGGAGGAGCGCAGCGCTGCACGCGATGCCGATTCCGGGACACTCCGGCAACAAGAAGGCCAAGGACGGCAGCAGCGGTGCATGGTACGCAGGCGATATCTACGCGCTCAAGGGCGGTAATACCACCGAGTACTGGCACTATTTCCCGCTTGGCGACTCATGGGTTCAGGCACCCGACATCCCGCTGTACGGAAACAGCGGTCGTCGTAAGATGGTCAAGCAGGGCGGCGCTCTGGCCGGATATCCTGGCACGGGCGTGTTCGCCCTCAAGGGTAACAAGTCCTTCGAGTTCTGGCATTACGTACCGGCTATACAGTCCCCGGCTCAGCCGGGCCGCGAAGGCGTAATGGCCTACAACGTCAACATCGGAGACGTGTCGTTCGCGATCGCCCCGAACCCGCTGTCGGGTGGGCTTGCGACGGTACGTTACAGCCTGCCCAAGGCCGGACTGGCCACGCTTTACGTCTACGACGTGACGGGCCGGACGGTGCTGACGCAGACGCTGGCAGCGGGTCGTACCGGGACCGCCGGTCTCGACCTGCGGAAGCTGGATGCGGGCGTGTACCTGGTCAAGGTCGCGACCGAGGGCTTCAGCACAACGCAGAAGCTGGTCATCCAGCACTAAGACCGAACCATCCGGGTTACAAGGGGCGGGTCTTTGACCCGCCCCTTCTTTAGTTGTCGCGTGAACTATGGATGAGCGCAGGGGGCGCAAGTCAAAGTGCAAAGTGCAAAATGCAAAAGTCAAAATGCCCGAGGCGGAATCCGGCACGGAACTTACGGATGAACACGGGGCGCGGAGGGAGCGCAAGTCAAAGTGCAAAATGCAAATATCAAAATGCAAAATGCCTGAGGCGGAAGCTGGCACGATACCTACGGATGAGCGCAGGGGGCGGAGGGAGCGCAAGTCAAAATGCAGAGTGCAAAGTACAAGAGTCAAGATGCTCCGAGGCGGAAGTGCTTGACGCCTGTGCATCCAAGCACTATGCTAGAGGTGCTTTCCTGATGCTTACGTTAGACGCCGCGCCTTCAAATCCCCGCCGGGCATGGCTGGTCATTCTTCTCCTCGCCGTCGCGGGCGGTCTGTCGCACGTGGCGGCCATGGTGCGGGTCCAACCGCTTAGTGTCGAGCGCCTGCCCAACGGCAACACGCTGTTTGCCGATGGCGGGCCACAGTCGACCCCGGACGGGCGCGCGCTTGAGGTGGACAGCCTGGGCCGGCTGGTCTGGGCGTACATCAGGTGCGACGTACCGTTTCTTCATACCGCGCGCCGGCTGCCCAACGGCAACACGCTGATGTCGGCGAGCCTCGGCAACAAGGTCATCGAGGTGAACCGGGACGGCGACAGGGTATGGAGCGATTCGTCGGGTCTCGATTACCCGAACGAGGCCTACCGGCTGGCGAACGGCAACACGCTCATCACCGACCGGAACAACAGCCGGGTTATCGAGGTTACGCCGCAGGGTGCGATTGCCTGGAGCTACACCCGTCTCGATCATCCGCACAACGGCAGCCGCCTGGCGAATGGCAACACGCTCATCTGCGACCACGCCCCCCAACGGGCGGTCGAGGTCGACTCGCTGGGCACGGTCGTCTGGCAGTACGCCACGAACCTGAACTGGCCGCGCTGCGCCGAGCGGCTCGGCAACGGCAACACACTGATTGCCGACGGCGGGGCCAACCGGGTCATCGAGGTGGACTCATCTGGAACAACCGTCTGGAGCGCGGACCACTTGCCGATGCCGTACCAGGCGGTGCGTCTTGATAACGGCAACACGCTGGTCTCGGCCGGCATGCAGGTGACTGAACTGACGCCGGCGGACAGCATAGTCTGGCAGTACCCGAACACCGTGGCGGTGGTAGTCGAGACCCTGCTGGTCGTGAACCCGTCTTCCGGTTGCCCCCAGTACGTGCACATCCACCGGCCGGCCAATGCCGGGCCGGGCAATCGCGTGCCCGCAGTGGTCTTTGTGCCGGACGGGTTCGGCAGTTCGTTCGACACGACCGGCCTGCCTGACGCTATCGCGTCGGACGGCTTTGCTTTCCTCCACTTCGACCCGGACGGCCGGGGCCTCAGCGGCCAGTTCCCCTACAAGGAGAACTACGATGGTTACGTGCACCAGGATGGGATGCACGCCTGCATGTCGCTGCTCGCGAGCCGGGATTACGTGGATACGAGCCGGCTGGGCGTCTACACCCAGTCGTACGGCGCCACGATGGGTTCGGGCATGATTGCGCGGTATGCCCAGCCGCGTGTTAAGTTCCTGCTCGATTTCGAGGGGCTGGCGGACCGGTTTCAGATGTCCACGGATTCAGGCGGCCACGTGCCGGCGCCGGTTGATTCCGAAGCGTTCTGGCAGGAGCGCGAGGCCGCCCGGTTCATGAAGCAGGTGCACGCCGCGTACCTGCGGTTCCAGCCGCAGGTTGATAGCGACTCGCTGATTCCGGACAACCGGCACGCCATCCAGTTAGTCGACAGCGCCACTGCCGCCGCGTACGGCGGGGCTGGAGTCAGCCGATGGACCCGGGTCAACGACTCGATGATGAACCCGTCGAACCGGGTTTATACGGTGCCGGACCCGCCGGCCTGGATTCCGGAGGCGCAGGAGTCGCAAGACGTCGTCCGGACCTTGCTCTACCTGCACGAACTGGCCGACAAGGCGCTGCCGCCGGGCGCTGCCGAACGCCGCGACCTCCGGCCGGCCGCGCCACTGCAGGTGGCGCCACGGCCCTGCCGGGGCCTGCTGCAGGTCGGATTACCGCCAGGGACCGGCGCGCGCGAACTCCGAATCCACGATCCTTGCGGCAGGTTGGTTGCGCGGGCGGTTGTGCCGGCAGGGAATCCGCGGGCCGTGCTGGATTTGCGCGACCTGCAACCGGGAGTGTACTTTGCTTCAGTGGCCGGTGCGGGCACGGTTCCGGTCGTGGTCGTGCGGTGATGTCAGGGCCCGCGGAGTCCCAGGCAGCCAGCCACTACCCAAGAAACCGAGACGGCCCTCAACAGCAGACGAAGTCAGAAGCTAGAAGCGAGGGTTCAGAATGCAGAACGTCTGGGCACTTTGACTTCTGCAGTCTGGCTCCCAGTTTCTGCGTTCGGCCTCTGCCATCTCTGTGGTTCGGTGACGGATTCAGAGCCGTCGGCAGGGCTTGCCAGCGCCGATTTGGCGGGCATAATCCCAAGTGGTGACCGACATGCAGACCAAGGCAATCCGGGAAATGCTCCCCGTAAGGTGCGACCGGGCATGAAGGGAATGGGACAAGCGCAAGGCAAAATGCAAAAGGCAAAATGCAAAAGGCAGAAGGCGAGAGGGATGGGGCGAATAGGACTGATGACGGCGCTGCTTGTTGCCGGGGCGTGGGGCATGAGTTGGGTGGAGACGTCAAAGCAGGACTTCAGCGACGGCGTTCCCGAAAACAATCTGTACGTGTCTTACCGGGACAGCGGGACGGTGGAGTTCGTTCCGCGATTCGACTTGAACAACGACGGCTACATGGACATGGTGTGCCCGGACGATTCGGGGCCGTACCTGCGCGTCTATTTCGGCTCCGCCACCGGGTATGACTCGGCGCGCAGCCGGTACTACGATGTGCCCGGGGGCGGCGGGATTGATGTCGCCGACCTGAACACCGACGGCTACGCGGAGTTGATTCACTCGGGCTGGCACGCCCGGAACGTGGTCATCTACTGGGGTACCGATTCCGGGCCGTCGGCGACCGACACAACGTGGCTCAGCACCGTGGACCAGAGCGAGGCGGCAACGGTTTGTGACCTTGACCGGGATTCGTACCTTGACATCGTCGCGGGCACGGACGGCGGCGACGTCTGCGTGTTCTGGGGTTCAGACGACGGCTACTCAAGTTCGGATACGTCGCTCATCACGCTGGGCGGCCGCATCGGCCACGACCTGGGGGTCGCCGATTTTGATGCTGACGGGTGGGCGGACATCGTGGCCGTGCGCTGGAGCCGGGACTCGAACGCGGTTATCTACTGGGGGCCGGGGCGCCGCCCCCGCTACATCGCCTGGCTGCCGATTCCCGACGGAAAGCCGCACGGGACGACCGTGGCGGACTTCAATCGCGACGGCTGGCTGGACATTGCCTGTAGCGTCTACGACGACGCGCTCAGCGCCTACGTATACTACGGCAGCGACTCAGGTTTTGCCGAAAGCCGGCGCGAGGTCATTCATCCGGGCCAGTGCTACGGGGGCAGCGCCGCCGCGTACTGGGACGCGGACACGAGCCTGGACCTGGTTTTTTTCCGGGGCAACTTCGACACCACCGTGACAATGGTTCCGCAGGTGTTTTTCAACGACCTCGGCTCGACTCCGCACTTCAGCGACGCGAACCAGGCTGACATCGGGACAGAAGGATTCAACGCATCCGGCGGGCTGGTCGCGGACTTCAACCAGGATGGCGCGGCGGACGTATTCGTTGACGGTTACAACGAAGGTGAGCCGTCGGTCGTGCTCTGGGGCCCGGACTGGACAAGTTTCGATTCGCTGCCCGCGGCCAAGAGCCATCACGGCGCGGCCCGCGAGGTCGGCAACGTATATGACCGGCGGTTCCAGGAGCGCTACGTCTCTTCGGTCTTCGGCGGGAGCGACACGGTCGTCTGGCGGAGAGTCGCCTGGCAGGACGCGACGCCGGGCAGTTCCACGATCGCGATGGAGTTGCGCACCGGCTACACGGCCGCGCCCGGCCCGGAATGGACCGCGTGGCAGCAGTTCGGCAACGGCGACACGATACCATCCTCACTGGCGTCTTCCTACATTCAGTACCGGGCCACGCTGCGTTACGTGAACCCGGCGGTCCTGCCGATGCTCTACGCGGTGCAGGTCGACTACGACTCGCTGCCGTTCTTCGACGTGGGCCCCGTGACAATCGTCGCGCCCGTCGGCAGCATCGACTCCGGCACGACCGTAGTGCCGCGCGCCGTGGTCAGGAACTTCGGCAACCAGCCCGCGACTTTCCCGGTGACCATGCTCATCGGCGCTTCGTACAACGAGACGGTAACCGAGAGCCTGGGCGTCGGCGGCAGCGACACGGCCGGCTTCCCGCCGTGGATTGCCGAGCCGGTGGGCATTGCGAGCGCCACGTGCTATACCGCGCTGGTCGCGGACCAGAACCGGCACAACGACACCATCACCGCCGCGGTGGAGGTCGTGCGGCCGCCGCGACCGGACGTCGGCGCGACGGCAATCCTCATGCCGCCGGATTCGGTTGACTTCGGCGCGGTCGTCACGCCCCGGGCCGCGGTCAGGAACTTCGGGCCGCTGGCGGCCCGTTTCCCGGTCGTGCTGACTATCGGGACTTCGTATGCGGACACGGTCAGCGATTCGCTGGACGTCGGCGCATCGGACACGCTGGCTTTTGCCGACTGGACCGCGCTCGAACTCGGGACGCAGCCGATTGTCTGCTACACCGACCTGGTTGATGACGGCAACCGCCCCAACGATACCGTTGTCGATTCGGTCAGGGTCGTAGCGCTGCCGATACCGGATGCGGGCGCGACCGCGATTCTCGCGCCGCCGGATTCGGTTGACTCGGGAGCGGTCGTGGTGCCGAGCGCGGTGGTGCGGAACTTCGGCACGCTGCCTGTCCGGTTCCCGGTCGTGATGAGCATCGGGTCCGCCTACGTCGATACCGTGACCGATTCGCTCGGCGTGGGCATGTCCGACACGGTGGTCTTTGCCAACTGGACCGGTCTGGTGCGGGGCGACGACCCGATAGTCTGTTACACGGACCTGACCGGCGACGGCAACCGGGCGAACGACACGGTGTATGGTAACGTGTTCGTCGGGCCGGCGGTGATGCACGACGTCGGGGTCGAGGAGATTCTCGCGCCGGCGCAGTCCGCACGGGCCGGCGACACGCTCCGGCCCCGAGCCCTGGTCCGGAACCACGGGGTGCGGACCGAGCGGTTCTTTGACGTGCGGTTCAAGATTGGGGCGGCGTATTTGCGGGACGTGAACGTCGGCACCGCGCTCGCGCCCGATTCCGCGGTCGAGGTCGCGTTCCCGGACTGGGTTGC